>JANQPS010001243.1 GCA_028285365.1 Thermoanaerobaculia bacterium
GATCCCCAGGCTGATGCGCTGCGTGCGCTCTGTGACCACTGCCAGCGCGACCGGTGCCGAACGCATGAAGAGATCATGCGAGAGCCAGAACTGATCGAAACCAGCCGCTTCGGCAGCTCTTGCGAGTTTCACCGTCTCTTCGACGGAGAGATCGTTGTTGACGCGGATGCTGAAACGCAGCCGCTGATCGGGTAGCGGCGCGGACTCGCGCGCTGGGATCACTCGCTCTGGCCGGAAGCAGGATCGACCACCGCCACCGCTTCCACCTCGACCAGATACTCCGAACCCACCAGCTTCGCTTCGACGAGGGTGTTGGCCGGTCGAATGTCCCTGAAGACCTCGCCGTGCACCGTCGCCGCGGCCTCGAAGTCGGCGATGTCGGCAACGAACACCCGAGTGCGCACGACGTCCTCCAACCGGCCACCGAGCTGCTGGAGAGCCGTCGCCACCTTCTCGAAGGCGTAGCGAGTCTGGCCAGCGACGTCCCCGGGACAGACGACGCCGTCCGGCCCTGTTGCGGTCGTGCCAGCAACGTAGATCGTGTCACCGACCCGAACGGCTCGGGAGTAGCCGTAGAGCTCTTCCCACTCGACCCCGCTCGAGACCCTGTGGCGCTCGTAGCTCATTCCTGCTCTCCAGTACCTCTATCTCTCAACCGCATCTTTCTGTCCGAATCTCTCTGTCCGCATCTCTCTGGCTGAATCTCTCTGGCCGCATCAGGCCACTCCCTCGAACAGTCACCCGAAGCACACGCTCAAGTCACTGCGGCTTCCAACAGTCGAATTGTTCCGAGATCTGCATCGATCTCGGCCTCGACCCCCAACGGTAGGGTGAACTGTCTGGAGATGTGCCCCACCATACTGCCCATGAAAGCCGGGACTCCGAGCTTGCCAAAATGGTCGGCAAGCACCTCTTCGAGAGTCAGCGAGCCAAAGCTCGTACCGGAGTCGCAGTCGGTGCATCGACCGAAGACCACGCCCGCCAATTGATCCAGAATGCCCGCGAGCGAAAGCTGGGTGATCATTCGATCGACTCGGTACACCGCCTCGTTTACGTCCTCGAGAAAGAGGATGGCGCCGCGCCAATCGTGAAGGTAGCTGGACCCGACGATGGCCGAGAGCACCGTGAGATTGCCTCCGAGGAGACGACCGCGCGCTGTCCCACCTCTTAGGGTCTGGATCCGGTCGCTGACCTGCACGGTCTGATCGGGAGGTATCACGCTCGGGTTGGACAACAGGGGCGCTTCGCCCTCCATCACGATCGCCCGGAAGTGATCGGCAGAGAACTTCTGACGAGGCGCCGGGGCATGAAACGTGACGAGCCCAGTCTGGCTGTGGATGCCGTTGAGCAGAGCCGTGGCATCACTGTAGCCGGCAAAAACCTTGGGGTTGGCTTTGATGGACTCGTAGTCGAGCAGCGGTAGGAGACGCGCCGACCCCCAGCCGCCACGGGCCCAGATGCCCTTGACGTCAGGATCGGCAAAAAAGTCGTTGATGTCTGCAGCGCGCTCTTCGTCGGATCCGGCGAAGTAGCCTCGACGGTTGAAGTAGTTGCTGCCCAGCACGGCCTTCAGGCCCATGGCTTCGAAAGACTCCTCGAGGATCTCGGCCGGCATGCGGGTGAAAGAAGCGGTCGCGGGACTCACGAGTCCCACGGTGTCACCAGGCTCCAACCGTGGCGGCTTGACGGCTCCCGCTGAATCGGTGCTCACCTGGGCCAGACCACCTGCCGCTACGCTGCCGGCCACCCCCAGCATCGTCGACTGCAAAAAGCCACGTCTCGAGATCACGACCTTGCTCCTCTCAACCTTCCGCACCATTGGATCGACCGCCCTCACTCACCTCGTCGAAAACCCGTCGCGCGATCGACGCGGTCAACGCGTCGGCCTCAGACGGATCGTCGAGACCACGAACCAACACGACGAGCACAAACGGACGCGGGCCGAAGACGATCCCGGCGTCGTGTCGAATCCGAGTGATGGAGCCGGTCTTGTGCGCGACCCGGGTACCCTCAGGCAAACCGGCCGGGATTCCGTCGCGGAACTGTTGGCGCTCGAGAATGTCCACCATCGCCTGACTCGACTGCTCGTCGATCACCGTTGCATGCCCGAGGGCCTCGAACAAGCGGAGGAGGGCCTCGGCGTCGGTCGAGTTCGAGCGGCCGGCTTCGAACGCCTTGATGTCTTCGACGCCACGAACGACGTCCATTCCTGCCGCATCGAGGTCGAGAACCGTAGCTCGAATGCGCTCGACATCCAGGTGCTCGATCAGCAGGTTGGTCGCCAGGTTGCTGCTCACGGTGATCATCACCTCGCACAGCTCTCTGAGACTCATGGTCGAACCGAGCCGCGAATAGACGATGTCGTCCGAGTCGTCCTCGACGCTGAGTGAATAGGGACTCCCGTCGACGATGCTGCTGAAGGTGTTGGTGATCTCGAGAGGATCGTCGAGACTCAGCTCCCCCGCCGCCTGCTGCTTGAACAGCTCGATCATCACCGGGACCTTCATCGTGCTGGCCGCGTGGAAACGCTCCTGGTGATCGATCAGGAGCTCGTCCTCTCCGTCGAGAGTCCGCATGGCCACGGCAACCTCGGCGCCACTCGCCGCAATCAGCGCCTGAACGTCAGCTCGAAGGCTCGACTCGGGAACAGCGTCGGGCGCTGTCGCCTCCTCGGCCTGGCCACAGGCTACGAGCGCCACCACAACCAGCCAACCGAGCCGCGTCGCTACAGCCGGACACACGGTCGCTCGGCGCCCTGGTCTCATGAGGGCGCTTCCTCATCGAGCTCCAGCTCCGGAGCCAGCAGGTCATCGAACGACTGCCGACGGCGAATCAGCCGCGCGCCAGCCTCGTCGACCAACACCTCCGGCGAGATCAACCGACTGTTGTAGTTGGAGGCCATGCTGGATGCATAAGCACCAGCATCGTGGACACAGAGCAGATCTCCCACCTGCGGCTCCGGCAGCTCACGGGGCTCGACGACTCCGCCTTTGGTCTGGGTGAACATGTCGGCTGACTCACAGAGCGGACCAGCAACCACCCTCGGCTCGGTCGGTTCGCCATCTCGTCCCAGAATGGAGATGTGGTGGTACGCGCCGTACATCGCCGGACGGATGAGCGAGTCGAAGCCTGCGTCCACGAGCACGTAAGGAAGTCCATCGTTGTCTTTGATCGCTCGAACTTCGGTGATCAGGAGCCCTGACTCGGCCACGAGGTAGCGCCCTGGCTCGACCTCCAGCTTCAGCGAGCGCCCGAGCTCCGACTCGAGAGTCTGCTTGGTCGCCAGCCAGTCTCCGAGGTAGCGATCGACGGCAAAGTGCGGCTCGCCCTCACGATAGGGAACTGGGAGACCACCGCCTGTCGAGATCGACCGCAAGGTCGAGCCGACCGCTCGGGCCGAGCGCTCCATACATTCGCGGATCTTCGAGAGATGCTCGAAGTCCGAACCCGACCCGATGTGCATGTGGACTCCGGTGACCACCACGCCCGCGGCGGCCGCCCTTTTGGCCAGCTCCTCTAGCTGGTCGTACCAAACGCCATGCTTCGAATGTCGGCCTCCGGTACTCACCTTGAGATCGTGGCCGTGACCAAATCCAGGATTCACCCTCACCGTGATCTCGGTGCCCACGCCGTGCCGGGCCAGCTGATCGACCATGTCGGGCGAACCGACGTTCACGTGAACGGGGTGTTGGCGCAGTAGCTCCAGCACGGCTCGATCGAAGATGTCCGCGGTGAACTCGATGTCATCGATCTCAAACCCCGCCAACAAAGCTCTCCGGATCTCCCCTGCCGAAACTGCATCCACCTTGACTCCCAGGCGGCGCATTCGCCGGAGGAGGTGGACGTTGGAGTTCGCCTTCTGCGCGTAGCGCACGACATCGAAGCCCGAAAGATCGCGCACTCTGCGCTCGATCGTCCGAAAGTCGTAGACAAAAAGAGGCGTTCCGTAGCGAGCAGCCAAGTCACGAATCAGCTGGTCGTCGATCGAGCGGCCCTTTACCGCCAGGGCCTCCGACGAGGACTCGCCGTCACCTTCCGCTCCGACCACTGGCTCGATCACAGTCTGCTCCTCGATCACGTCAGCACCTCGGAAGCGTAAGGCTCTCGATCCCCGGAGATCGCACGCCGGACAAAGCCGTCGGCCTGCTCGAGGCGGCGGCGAGCCGTCGCCGCGTTCACCCCGCACCGACTCATCACGATTGCGGTCTTCACCTCTCCGTCGGCCTGCTCGAGGACTTCGGCGGCACGCTCCAGATCGAGCTCACACACTGCGGCCACGATCCTGCGGGCTCGATCGCGCAGCTTGCGAGAGCCTTGACGCAGATCGACCATCCGGTTGCCGTGGACCTTGCCCAGCTGGACCATCGCCGCGAGCGTCAGTGAGTTCAAAGCCGCCTTGGTGGCGGAGCCGGCCTTGAGTCGCGTCGACCCGCTCAGAACCTCGGCACCGGTATCGAGTCCGATGACGAGACTGGCAACATCTCGCAACGAATCTTCCGCCGCACAGGTCACGAGCACGTTCTTGATTCCGCGCTCCCTCGCCACTTCTAGGCAAGACCGAACGTACGGCGTGACCGAGCTCGCAGAAATCCCTATGCACAGATCGGCCTTCTGCAGCTGTTCGCCCACAGCACGGCCAGCCGCCGCGTCGTCTTCCGCTCCTTCGACGGCCTCGAAGACCGCCTCGCGACCACCCGCGATCACCGCGCGAATTCGTTCGGGCGAGGTACCGAAGGTCGGCGGGCACTCCGCGGCCTCGAGCACACCTAAACGCCCACTGGTCCCGGCTCCGACGAAGATCACGTCTCCGCCACTTCTGAAAGCTTCGGCAAACCAGTCCGCCGCCTGAGCAATACGCTCGGCACACGTCGAGCACGATCCCACGCCCAGGCGATCCTGATCCGCCACCAGGCGGACGACCTCCGCGCTCGACATGAGATCGAGCTCTGCGGAGGCGGCGAGGTCAGCCTCGGTCGTCAGGGAGGCCCACGAGCTGCACATCGACGACGGACACTAGCAGCCGCAGGGAGCGATTCTGGTCACCAAATCGTCTCGGGCTCGTCGAGCTCCATCGATGGCTCTCCAATCCTGGCCGCTGCTAGGCTGCGCGCACTCCGGCTTCGACTTCGTCTCCGACTGTCAACCAGGACGTCCAGCATCCGCGCGCAAGCGACGTCCCCAAACGGGCTCTCCCTCTCTCCATGCGCTACGTTCTCGGAATCGATGCTGGCGGCACGAAGACGGTAGCCCTGCTCGCCGACGAAGACGGCGTGATCACGTCCACCGCCGCCGGTGGCGGCGCAAACCTGCAGCTGCACGGACTGAACGGCGTCGAGCACGCCATCAAGTCGGTACTCGACCAGCTCGATGGACCGGAGCCCTCAGCGTCATGCGTGGGCCTGGCCGGATCAGGGCGGCCAACCGAGCGCCGAATCGTCACGGGAGTGTTGCGTGACCTCGGTCTCGGACCTTCGCTCAGCGTCGTCCACGATGCGGAGATCGCCCTCGTGGCGGGCGCGTCGCGAGGCGCAGGAGTTGCGGTCGTCGCGGGTACCGGGTCGATGGCCTACGGCAAAGACTTCGATGGTCGCTCAGCTCGGTCCGGCGGCTGGGGTCACCTCCTCGGCGACGAAGGCTCGGCCTTCTGGCTGGGCCGCGAAGCGATCAGGCTCTGCCTGGAGTCCGACGACGGCCGCGGCCCCCAAACGGCGCTGACCGAGCTCCTCTCCCACGGCCTCCAGCTCGACATCCCCGATGGACTCATCAGCTGGGTGTACAACGACAAGCTGGCTCCATCGAAGATCGCGGCTTTGCTGCCGCTGGTCCAGAAGGCCGCCGAGGCGGGCGACTCGGTCGCCGAGTGCCTGATCGACGAGGCCGCCGACCACCTGGCACGAGCCGCGCACGCCGTCGCGGCGCGCCTCGAGCTGGGCTCTCGGTTCCAGCTAGTTCTTGCGGGTGGCGCGTTCCTCGGCTGCCCGCTTCTGGAAGACGCCTTCAGAAAGAGACTCTTGCTTCCCGAGGCCGAGGTCTCGCGCCTCCAGATGGAGCCTGCCTTCGGCGCGGTCAAGCTCGCCCTCGAGCTCCTGCCTTGAGACCTGGGATCCTCACCTCGCTGACGACACTCGCGATCGTCTGCGGGGTCGCCCTCACCGCCGGCTGTTCTCCGGCGTCCGACCCCGCTCCCGAGTCCAGTCTCGCCGCGAGACCGTCGCTGCTCCTGATCACTCTGGACACCACCCGCGCCGACTCGCTCGGCTACGAAGGAGCCAGCGTCTCGACGCCCAACCTCGACACCCTGGCCGCTTCCGGAGACCGTTTCTCGAACGCCTACACGACGGCGCCGACCACCCTGCCGTCGCACGCGTCGATACTGACCGGTCTCTATCCGTACGAACACTTCATCCACGAGAACTCGCGTCCCCTTTCCGGTGACATCCCCCTCGTCCAGGAGCGCCTGCGGGAGCTCGGCTACGACACGGCCGCGTTCATCTCAGGCTTTCCGCTGAGTCGCGAGTTCGGACTCGCTCGCGGGTTTGATCGCTACGACGATCAACTGGACGACGACGGCGTCGAGAGATCCGCCGCCAACACCACCCGGAGCGTCGCCCGATTTCTCGATCAGCGCGCGCGACCAGGCACCACGTCGCGACCGCTGTTCTTGTGGGTCCACTACTACGACCCCCACGATCCTTACGAACCGCCGCCACCCTACGACCAGCAGTACGACGATCCCTACCTGGGCGAGATCGCGGCGCTCGACGAACAGTTGGGGATCCTGCTCGCGGCGTGGCGGGCGGTGTCGACGGGTCCAGAAACGATCATCGTCGTGGGTGATCACGGCGAAGGGCGCGGGGACTGGGGCGAAACCCTGCACGGCAACCTGCTCTCGCAGGGCGTGATGCGCGTACCGCTCATTCTGAGTCGGCCGGAGAACGCCGAGGATGAGCAGGAGGTCATCGACGAGCCGGTCAGCGTTCGACGAGTCTTCGACGCGCTCCTCGCTAGCGCTGAGGGTGCGCCACCCGAACAAGCGCTGCTCGAGCCCGACGGCAAACCGGTGTTGGCCGAAGCCATGAAGCCCTACCTCCAATACGGCTGGCAGCCACAGGTGATGGCGGTCTCGGACACCATCAAGGTCGTTCGCGCCGGAGACCTCGAGGTCTTCGACCTGAGCACGGACCCTCTGGAGCAGTACGACCTGGCGCCCTCGACAACGATCAGCAACGATCTGCGCCAGGCCTTGCGGAGCTACCCGATTCCGGATCCGTCAGCCGCGCGCAGCGACCTACGAGACCAGAGTCGCGACCGCCTCGCATCGTTGGGATACGTCACCTGGGACGGTGTTGCGCGATCGCGACCCGACGCTCCAAGGCCGCGTGACATGGCTCCTCTGTTTGCCGACCTCGATCGCGGATCCGGCTTGTTCGTCGCCGGCCGCTACCGCGAGGCGATCCAAACCTTCGAGCGTGTGGCCGCGCGCGACCCGGGCAATCTCATGGTCGCTCTGCGCCTGGCCACCGCCAACTCGCTGATCGGCGACTCGAGCTCTGCGGACCGCTGGTTCGAGCGCGCACTCGACATCGACTCGAGCTCGATCGACGTCAAGCACTACCGCGGGCTCCATCTGATGCGGATCGGCAACGAAGCGGCAGCCAGACCACTCCTCGAAGAGGTGCTCGAGGCCAACCCCGGCCGAGCAGGGGCCTTGAGGCAGCTCGCTCGCGCTCACGCCAACGCGGGTCGGATCGAAGAGGCAACCGATCTCCTGCAGCGACTCGACGGAACCGGCGCCTCAGGAGCCAACGACTTGACCCTGCTGGCAGATCTCTTCATGGCGACCGGCCGCACCGATGAAGCGATCGCCACCTTCGAGAGAGCCGAAGGCCTGGCCGGCGACCAGTTCGCCCGTCTGCTGGAGCTCGGAGTCCTGTACCTGGCGGACAACCGCTTCGAAGACGCGCGCGACGCTCTGGATCGCATCGGACCGGACCATCCGCAGCTACCCATGGTCGCCTTCAAACGTGCTCAGGTGAGCTGCCTCCTCGGCGAACTGGACCGGCGCGAGCGCGTCCAGGCGGCCATTGCGATCGCCAACGATGTGACGCGCCCGCTGATCGCCCGCGAGCGCCTCTTCGAAGGGCTGAGATAGCGGCTCCACGACCAGGGCAAGGCTGCTTGCTCTCCGGTGGATCCATCGCTGATCTCCCGACACACGACGCTAGAGCGGGACGGACTGGACGAAGTGCTGTTAGTGGTATTTCCCACACCCGATGCGGGCCTTCATTCTGCTAGCCTCTCCTCTTCACAAGGAGTTCATTTTCAGATGCGCCTGAACCTCGCTCCGATCGAGCGATGCCGGGACCATCCGTTGCTCCCTTAGCCACGCCACAAACAAGGAGAACTTGGTACCGTGAGCAAGAGATTTGCGATCGCTTCACTCACTGCGGCCCTCTTGGTGACGCTCGCAGTTGCACCGGCAATCGCCCAACAGACCGGATCCGTGTCCGGCACCGTCACCTCCGCGGACGGTTCCCCGCTGCCCGGCGTCACCGTCGAGGCCAGCGCTGACGTCCTGCCGCGCGCTCGAACCACCACGACCGGCCAGGGCGGTACCTACCGCCTGCCACTGCTTCCGCCCGGCAGCTACACGCTCTCGTTCTCGCTCGACGGCCTGGCCACCGAGCAGCGGGAGGTCACGGTGCGCCTGCAGGAAGATCGCGCACTGAATCTCACCATGTCTCCTGAGGGCGTGACCGAAACCGTCCAGGTCATCGGCGAGGCTCCTCAAATCGACCTCACCTCGGCCGAGCTCAAGGCTGCGGTCGACTTCGAGGTCATCGACCAGCTTCCCGTCGGCCAGGAGTACCGCGATCTCGTCAAACTCATCCCCGGCGTTCAGTACACCGAGGACAACGTTCGCGGACCGTCCGCAGGTGGTAACGGTCAGGACAACGTCTACCTGTTCGACGGAGTCAACGTGGGCCTGCCGCTCTTCGGCGTGCTCTCGGCCGAGCCGTCCTCTCACGACATCGCCCAGATTTCGGTCGTCAAGGGTGGCGCCAAAGCCATCGACTTCAACCGCTCGGGTGGTTTCACCATCAACTCGGTGAGCAAATCCGGCACCAACCGACTGCGTGGAGAGGTCAGCTTCCAGGTTCAGACCGAAGACATGACCGGCGATCGCGACACCGTGAGCGACGCTGAGTTCGAGCAGGATCGCGACTGGACCGTCGCATCGATCGGTGGCCCGATCGCGCGCGACAATCTGTTCTTCTACCTCTCGTACTACCGTCCGACGATCTCCCGCGACAATCGCTCGAACCTCTACGGCGAGGTTCCGAACTTCGACAGTGAGCGCGACGAGCTGTTCGGCAAGCTGACCTTCTCGCCCACCGAGTCGTTGCTCCTCAACCTGAGCTACCGAGACTCCGATCGCGAGAACACCGGTTCGAGCGTCTCTGGAGAGGCCTCTGCCGGATCGACTTCTACCGGTAGCGAGGCGACTCTCGGCATCGCGACCCTCGAAGGCACCTGGGTCCTCGGTGCCAACGGGTTTGCGTCCTTCAAGTACACCGACTTCGACAACGAGACGTCTGGGCGTCCGGACAATCTCTTCAACTTCCCGATCTCGATCGACGGCAGCACGAACCTCAACGTCTCGAATCTCGCAGGCCAGGGCCGATTTTTCGTGCCGCAGCCGGTCGCGGGTGAGGACGACTTCAACGCGTTCATCGCTCCGCTGATCAGCCAGTACGGCTTCATCGAGAACGGCGTAGCCACCGGTGGCGGCATTGTCGGCGGCGGCACCTCGATCAACGACCAGGACTTCTTCCGCGAGAGCTGGGAGATCGGCTACGACCGGATCCTGGGCTCGAACGTCACGCACGAGCTGCACATCGGCTATCAGTACTCGAAAGACCAGGAGGATCTGTCACGGACCTCCAACGGCTGGGGTGACATCAGCGTGGTTGGCGGTCGCGATACCGCGAGCGACGGCACGCCGATCTTCTACCGCGCCCGCTTCAACCAGCAGAGCCTGCTGGGCGATGTCCCGCCGATCAACTCGAGCTTCGAGACGCAGAGCTTCGAGATCAACGACACCATCAAGGCCAACAACTGGACCTTCAACGTTGGTTTCGTGGCGAGCAACGACGAGCTCTTCGGCCAGGGTCTGCGCGAGAACGCGAGCAACCTCTCCGGCTTCGAGCTCGACATCAACAGCAGTTACAGGATGTACGAGCTGGACTTCGACGACATGATCCAGCCGCGACTGGGCGCCATCTGGAGCCCCAACGGGCGCGACAGCGTGTATGCCAACTACGCGCTCTACCTGCCGGCCGCCAGCTCGCTCCCGCGAGCCGCGTCGTGGGCCAGAAACCTCAGACGCACGATCGACGCGTTCTTCGACGGTCAGGGCAACTTCATCGAGGCGACGGCCCTGCGCTCGTCGTCCGGCAAGTTCTTCCAAGACGACCTCGACCCGCGCTCGATCGACGAGTACCTGGTCGGCTATTCCAGGCAGGTGACCCCGAGGCTGACCGCCAAGGCGCACGCCCGCTACCGCTACGGCGCCAACTTCTGGGAAGACACCAACAACAACGCTCGGCTGCGCTTCAACCCGCCGCCCGAGATTCCCCAGGGGCTCTACATCCCCGAGCTGGACTCGTTCCGCGACGAGATCGGAGGCTCCTCCTACGTCATTGCCGAGCTCGACGGCGCGTTCACCAAGTACTACGAGGCCAATCTCGAGGCCGAGTACCGTGGGCGCAACGCCTTCGCGCGCTGGTCCTACGTCTGGAGCCAGTACTACGGCAACTTCGACCAGGACAACACCACGACGACGAACGACGCGGCCATCTTCATCGGCTCGTCTTTCCTGGCCGACGGCGCCGGTCGTCAGCTGTGGGACAACCGCTACGGCAACCTCCGCGGTGATCGCCGTCATCAGCTCAAGTTCTACGGCTACTACAACTTCGATCGCTTCAACGGCAGCGCCGGTGTCTACGCGATCTATCAGTCGGGTCAGCCGTGGGAGACCTGGGACGTCGAGGTGTATCGAGACCTCACTGGCAGCACGAGCGATACGAGTCGCTTCGCGGAGCCGGCTGGATCTCGAACGACGGACGATCACTACCAGATCGACCTGAACTACACCCACAACTTCAGACTGCAGGATCGCTACGTGATCCAGCTGCGGGCCGATCTGTTCAACATCTTCGACAACCAGACCGGCTACAACATCCAGAACAAGGCCAACAGTGCTGGCTTCGGAACTCCGAGGTCGTTCTTCGATCCGCGGCGTCTCCAGCTAGCGGTCAAGTTCAGGTTCTGACCAGGCGACTGACGACGACTGTCTTCTGACGACAGTTTGACGACAGTCTTCTGACGACAAGGGAGCCGGCCGCAAGGCCGGCTCTTTTTTTCGTGGAGTTCCGAAAGTTCGAACTCTCACGAGAACGCCCACGATATGTGGCCACGAGCCGCCGATGGTTATAGCCTGAGCCAATGCCTCCTGGACGTCTTCTCGATCCTGTCGAACAACGAGTGCTCGGTGTCCTGCTCGAAAAGGAGCAGACGACTCCCGACCAGTATCCGCTCACCATCAACGCCACCATCACTGCGTGTAATCAGAAGACCAATCGCGACCCGGTCATGAGCCTGAACGAGACCGAGGTCGTCGAAGCCCTCGACCGCCTTCGTCTGGATGTACTGGCCTGGCGCAGCGAAGGCGCGCGCGTCGAGCGCTGGCAGCACAGTGTCGAGCGTCGTTGGCATCTGAGCGGCGCTCGCAAGGCGGTCCTGACCGTCCTGCTCCTGCGAGGTCCTCAGACCCCGGGAGAGCTCAAGACTCGCACCGAGAGGATGCACCCGTTCTCGAGCACCGACGAGGTCGAGCGCGCCCTCGAGGAGCTGGCCGAAGGAGCCGAGGGGCTGGTCGAGAAACTGTCCCGGCGTCCGGGCCAGCGCGAGATCCGTTGGGACCACCTGCTCTACGCCGAGAAGCCTGAGCGCGAGCCCGAGATCAGTCGCCCTTCGTCGATCTCCCCGAGGCCCCCAGCCACGAGCGAACCGCAGCCTCCGACGAGCGCACCGACACCCGCTAGCGACTCATCGAGCCAGGAGAGCGAGCTCGTACAGGAACTGCGCGAGGAGGTCGACGACCTGCGCAGCCAGCTCAACGAGCTGAAGTCCGTGGTGGACGACCTGCGGCATCAGCTCGGCTTGAGCTAGCTGCCCTCAATCCAGGCAAAGGGTGCTACCTAGAGTCTCGAACACTGAAAAACCTGCCCACCGGCAGCAACCTTCGCTCATCGCTGACGACTACCGGCACTTGTACTGGAAGTCGCAGGATCCGACTGCCGATGCGGGCGTCCGGCGGCCGTGTCACGCTTCCCGGGATCGCCTCGATACAGCCGGCATTCGCTTGGAAGCGTCCTCCAGCACCCATGACATCGACGGAGCGTAGTTTTGGCGGGTTTTGGCAAGTTCTGGCTAGATTGTGAAGTAGTCTCTGACGTCCGCTGAGACACGATCCGCCTCGAATCAGCCGCAAGACGCCGCGAAAACGGCTCGCCCGTAGCGATCGCCAACGGCCCCCCCGCTGGAGATATCCGTGCCCGCCGCACAACTGACCTACGCATCCTCGACCGACTCAAGGGGTCGTCGGCTCCTGATCAGGGGTATCGAGCGTCTCACCGGTGGCCCGGAGCTCCAGAGGCTCTACGAATCGCTGGACGACATCGACGGTCGGCACCTGTGGCAGGCGGCTCTCGATCGCCTCGACATCACCATCGAAACGGATGGTTTTCCGATCGAGCAGATCCCGAGAGAAGGCCCGCTCGTGTTGCTCGGCAACCATCCATTCGGGGTCGTCGACGGTCTCATTCTTTGTGCGCTGACCGCTCGCCTTCGCCAGGATTTCAAGGTCATGACCAACAGCGTGCTGTGTCTCGACGAGAGGGTGAACGAACATCTCCTGCCGATCGACTTCGCTGAGACTCGCGAGGCCATGCGAACGAACGTCTCTACCAAGAAGCTGGCCATCGAAGCCCTGTCAGCAGGCCAGGCGGTGGCTCTGTTCCCGTCGGGTGGAGTCGCAACCTCTCGCACCGCGTTTGGTCGCGCCGAAGATCTCGAATGGAAGACCTTCGTCGCGAAGCTCGTGCGCTCGTCACAGGCCGCAGTGGTGCCGCTGTACTTTCACGGCGAGAACGGCCGTCTGTTCCAGATGGCCAGCCAGGTCAGCATGACTCTGAGACTCTCGCTTCTGCTGCGAGAGGTCGGCAAGAAGCGCGGCCAATGCGTGCGCGTGAGCATAGGCCAGCCGATCCACTACCCCGAGATCGCAGAGGTCAAGGGCCGTGAAGCCCTCACCGAGTACCTGAAGAGATCGGTCATGGCACTCTCCGACTCCGAGGCAGCTCCGGTCCCAGCCTGAACTCCGCT
>JANQPS010000006.1 GCA_028285365.1 Thermoanaerobaculia bacterium
TCTTCTCGGAACGGATCGTCGGCTGGTCGATGAGTGGCCGCCAAGACAGCCAACTCGTCCTCCAGGCGGTGCTGATGGCCCTGTGGCAACGACCCGATCGCTCTACCGTTGTTCTTCACTCCGACCGGTGTTGTCAGTTCACCAGCGACGAGTACCAACAGTTCTTGAAGGATCACCGGATCGAGTGCAGCATGAGCGGGGTGGGAAGCTGCGCCGACAAACGCGGCGGCAGAAAGGTCTTTCGGAACGCTGAAGCGTGAGCGCGTCAACCGGCGTCAGTACGTCACCCGGTCAGAAGCCCGGGCCGATGTCTTCGACTACATCGAGCGGTTCCACAACCCAAGGCGGGAACGATCGATCGAAGAGCGGCAGATCAAGCAACAAGCCTTAACTCAACCGTCCGTGAGAAAGGGGTAGAACCCCAGGGTCTCTGCTACGCCATGGGCCTCCTTGAGACGAATCAGACTGCACTCGAAGCCGTTGCGGCCTGGCTGAAGAAGACTGATCGCCTCCACGGCAATGAAGTCGAGGACCTCGTGGCGGGCAAGATCATTCGACAGGCCCAAGAGACCAACCCGCCCGCCACTTGAGGTCCATCGAGGTACATCATGAGCTATTCCGTCCGCATCCGGTGGCTTGGCAATGGCGGCTACGAGTCGAAGGTTTCGGGGGTCGAAGCCCTCAGCGAAGGCGAGGCGTTTAGCATCGCCTTGGAGCCACTCCGCGGCGCCAAGGACACGCTCTTCTTTGTCGGCGTGGGAGGAAAGCCTGAGGTTGCGTCGGTGCAGATCCTCGAGTCTGGAGAGACGCAGATCACCACGACTCCGTGGATGCGTGTCGCCAGCGAGTAGACGCGTGCGCACAGCTGTCCTAGTTCCTCTAAGCTACTTGCCCCTGGTGCGGGGGAAGGGAACGCGAAGCAGGCGATAAGTCTTGATGACAACGAACGCTCACGCGGCCAGTCCTTCAGTGGGAACACTCGGGCATCGCAATTGGAGGGCCTGTGCGGACAGTCTGCCTCACCGGGGTTCCTTCGAGATTGCCCTCTATGGGGACTGCCATCTGACCGAGGCGGAGATCGGATTCGGACCGTATACCGTGTTCAACACTATGGCAGTGGGTTCTAATCACTCCCTCCGAATGCCCGCAGTCGCGTTGGTCGATTGGCACTTGCCCGCGCCACAACTCCCGGACATGACTCGAGGTGACACGTCGGCGTTTCACGGAGGTGACTTGGGCGACGAAATCGCCGCACTCATCTCCCTTGTGCTTGGTGTGCGACTTCAGTCCGGTGGTGTTGTGAGAGAGTTTGAACCCGACGATCCGCGCGGCCGGCCAGTTCAGCACGGCCACCAACTACCCTCACTGCCTGTTCCTCTTTCACGGCTTCCAATTCCACCACAACCCGTGATCAGTGGACTCCACGTTGCGAAGCCTCTCGCCGCACTCGCGGAACCACTCAGTAGGTTTTCAGACATCGAGCCCGACAAGGCGGTCGAAGTTGTCCGAGCGGCCAGATCCTATCAGCAAGGTGTTTGGATGTCCGATTCGGACCCTGAATACGCCTGGCTGAAGCTCGTGTCGGCACTGGAAACCGCGGCCAACTGCTGGTTCCGAGGTGACCTCGATGCGGAAACTGCACTGCGATCGTCGAAGCCTGAGCTTGCAAGGTGCCTAGACGACAACGGCGCGGGTCATGTCGTCGAAGCGGTAGCGCACATACTCCGCGATCAGCTTCGAGCGATGCACAAATTCTTCTCGTTTGTGGAGAGGTACAGCCCGGAACCTCTACTCGAACGGCCTCCCGACGGGGTCCAGGTTGATTGGGCTGTGCTTTCGGAATCAATGAAGACCATCTACGGCTACCGATCGAAATCATTGCACGCGGGGGTTCCGTTTCCCCCTCCGCTGCTGCGGCCCCCCCACATCCAGCTGGATTGGTCGGCACCCAGTGAGAGACCGCTAGGGCTCGCTCATGCCGAGGCCGAAGGAAGATGGATGGCCGACGAGCTCCCCATGCACCTCCACGTCTTCGAGCACGTCACGCGTCGCGCACTCCTCACGTGGCTGACAGATCCCGAACAGGGTCCAGCGCCGTGTGAGACGCGTGGCGAGCGTGCTCCGAGTTGAGAAGTCACGAGGAATGCGCACAGCGTGCCCTGGTGGTGGCAAAACAGGCGGGGATCGCGTCGCAGCGTCGCAGTGAGGAAAGGCTGGCGTTGCGAAAGCTCGACTTCGAGGACTCGAGCAATGAGTCATGATGCCGGGATGCCGTGGGGGATCCGGGCTCGCTGCGGGCGTGAGACTGTTCGTGCGCTTCACGGCCAGTTCAGATTCAGCCCTACGGGGTGCAAAAAAGGGGTTCCAGAAGGCGCTCAAAGACACCTTCCGTCCCGAAAAACTCAATGAAATCGACCCAAGCACCACCTTCCCAAGCTGCGGGTCGCGGGTTCGAGACCGGTCTCGCGCTCCGTTTTTCCCTCCCCAACGCGCGAAGCAGAGCGGCCAGTTGGGGAGGAGTGCGTGCCGGTCTCAGTGCATCCGGCGCGTTTCGCATTTGGGCAGTCCGCAGAAAGGCGCGAACAGTCCTCTTGCCCTGCCTGGGGTCTCGGGGTGCTGATGTCAGCCAGTCGGCAAGTAGACGACCGAACACGCCGTTGTGTGTTGCTCGTCACACCGATTCATGGTTTGATTCCTGGATGCAGAGTCACGCAAGCACGACACTCGCCGGGAGCACGACCCTGAGTCTGCTCCTGCTTCTCCTCTCACTCCCCGCTGCGGCCACCCCGCTGATCTCCGTGGACGACCCCGTCTGGGGACCAGGCTCGATCACCCGAGACACGATCTCGGGCCTCGAGTGGCTCGACGTCGACCTTTCTGGTGGTCTGTCCCACAACCAGCTGGTCCTGGAGCTACAGCCCGGTGGCCGGTTCGACGGGTGGATCTACGCGGATATCACGACGGCTCTCGAGCTGTGGGTCAATGCGGGTCTACCCGGCGTCATCTGCAGCGGCTGCCAACCCCGCGGAGAACAGCGGGAGTCGGTCATCGATTTGATCGCCCTGGCCGGAGCCAACGCCGAGGACGACTGGGGCGACGATGCCCTGTGGGCGGGCCTGAACTGGTATGCCGGGCTTCATGATGAGGACGACCCCAACACGTATCGGCTCTTCTACGCGTCCTACTTCGAGGCAGGGCGGCTGGAGTACGACCTCCTGGCAGGAGAGGACGAGGTGTTGCCCGGCCATTGGCTCTACAGGCAGAGCGCAGTTATCCCCGAGCCCGGCACGGGCCTGCTGCTCATGGCAGGGCTCGTCGTGATGGGGATGCGAAGCCGACTTCTCGTCTAGCGACGCGCCGCAGTCCTTCAGATGCGCTTGAAGCGACTGAGGTCATCACTGATGCGCTCCACTGTGCACCTCCCCGACGCGTGAATCGGTGTGCACCGTTGAGGAGAAGTGCGTGCCGGTCTCAGTGAAGCCCGCGTAGCCGGCG
>JANQPS010000023.1 GCA_028285365.1 Thermoanaerobaculia bacterium
CGGTCACACCGAAGCGGTCCGCGTGGTCTATGACCCGAACAAGGTCAGCTACCAGCGGCTCCTCGACGTGTTCTGGCGCAATCACGATCCGCTGACTCCGAACCGCCAGTTCTGCGATGCTGGCCGCCAGTACCGCCCCGGCATCTTCTACGACGGCGAAGAGCAGTTTGCCCTGGCAACGGCGTCCAAGGCCCATTGGAGCGATTCGGGTCGCTTCTCGCAGCCGATCGTCACCGAGATCACCAAGCTCGAGACCTTCTACCCTGCCGAGGACTACCACCAGGACTACTACAAGAAGAATCCGCTCCGCTACAAGTTCTACAGAAGCGGCTGCGGTCGAGACAAGCGGCTCGATGCCCTCTGGGGCGGAGATTCTTGAGCTAGGAACGGCTCCCGGAAGACCTCACCGCAGGATCCGATGGCTCACCTGCGAACCTCCCAAAACGGGGCGAGGCGCCAGGTGCCAGGGTTCGCAGCCGAGTTCTCTGAGCGCGAGAACCTTTCGTCGCCAAACTGGTCGCGCCTGAGGGCATCCGCCTTTGTGAGACTGCCGACCGCAAACTTGGCCAGGTGGTAGTTCTCACCCTCACCGGCGCCGAGGTAGCGCACCCCAGCGAGCGAGCGGTCGAAGTAGGCGGTCGTATACGACTCATCGAATCCAGGGATGTTGGTGCCCTTGAGATGCGGCACCGCCGGATGACCGATGTAGCGTTCTTCGCCCAGGACCCACCACGGGTCGAAGTGCCAGAGGTGAGCGACCTGCCGAGCATCCTCTTCAGAGGCATCTGCCCACTCCTTGCCTTCGAGCTGCAGCTCGTTTCGCCCGAGCCCCCGTCTCCTGAAGAGCCTCTCGTGCCAATCCACCAGCAGGATCTGACCGCTGTCTTCGGTCGTGATCATGACGACCCGGGTTTGCCCTTCGTCGTCGAAGAACGGGAAGACCGAAGCCGGCCCGTAGCGCTCCTGGTCGACCTGGAGTCGACAGCGATGGAGCGACTTCTGCGAGGCAAGCCAAAACATCGTCGATCAGCTCGTGGGCTCACGCGTGGGCCCACTCCCTGCTGAACGGTGTGGTCCTTCGAATCCGGCGGAGGCCATGCCCATGATCCCGGTGCCGTTCATCGAGTTGACCATGTCTGTAGGCACGACCATGAGGGCACCTCGCTCCTTGATCGACTCGTAGGTCATGTTCATTGCGCGGATCTGCAGGGCAATCGGATCGCGGTGGTAGACGGCAGCGGCCTTCTCCATCTCGTCAGCGACCTGCTGCTCGGACTCGGCGAGAATGATGCGGGCCTCGCGCTCGCGATCGGCCTGCGCCTTGCGACTCATCGCGTCCTCTAGACCTCCGGGGATCCGCACGTCCCGGATCTCGACGGACTGTACGGTGATTCCCCAGTCGGTCGTCTTGCCGTCGATGATCTCTTGCAACTGCTGGTCGACCTTCTCCCGGTCGGAAATCATGCGAACGAGCTCGGTGTGCCCGATCACGTCGCGCAGAGTGGTCTGCGCCGCCCAACTGACGATGTCCCGGTAGCGCTCGACCTCGACGATGGCTCGCTCAGCGTCCGTGACCACCCAGAAGAGCACGGCGTCGACGTTGACGGGTACCGTGTCTTTCGTCAGGGTCTTCTCGGCTGTAAAAGGCGTGGACCGGATCCGCATGTCGACCGTGGCCGTCAAGCGATCGAAGCCGGGAAACGTCCAGCTGATGCCGGGCCCCAGAATCCGTTTGAAGCGGCCGAGCCGGAGCAAGACCCCACGCTCCCACTCGCGCATCATCCGCGGGGAAAGTGAGACGTAGCAGCCCACCACGCCAACTGCGACGGCGCCTGGGATGCCGGTCACAAGGAATGCGGCTCCTCCCAGCAAGAGCGTGGCAAGCAGAATCAGATTGGCGATCGGATTGAATCTACCCTTCATCGGAAGCCTCCTTCCACGTACTGTCGATCAACTGCGATAGCTCGCGCGCCGTCAGCCCGGCGTCACGACTCATGTCGACCAGCTGGCGCGCCCGTTTGGCGATGCGCTGGTAGTCGCGCTCCTCGAGCTTCGCGCCTTGGGGTGCCGAGACGAACGTGCCGACTCCGCGTTCCAGTCTCAGGATGCCCTGACTCTGGAGTTCCCGATAGACGCGCGCCACGGTGTTGGCGTTGATGCCCAGCTCGACCGCAAGCGCGCGCGCCGTTGGCATCGAGTCGCCAGGTGCGAGTGCTCCACGATGAACCAGGAGACGGATCTGCTCGGAGAGCTGCACGTAGACCGGCAAGGCGCTGGCGCGGTCGATGCTGAAACGATTCGGCACGCCTCCACTGTCTCATAACTCTAAACAACTAGTCAACTAGTTAACTAAATAACCATCACGCTGTGCGCCGCGAGGAGAGCACTCTCGGATCAGTCGGAGCGCAGCGCCAGCGCGGGCGGGGTGCGCAAGAGTCGCCTGGCCGGGCCAATGCCGGCCAGAGTCGCTGCCAGCACGGCGAGTCCCACCGCAATCAGCAGCTGAGTCGGCGCGATCTGCATCTCCATCGACCACCCGAACGAGCGCCGGTTGATCACGTTGACGAGTAGCCATCCCAACGTCACACCGAGCGGAATCGAAAGAACACCCGCGACGATACCGATGTAGGCGGTCTCGATCAGCAGGAGCGAGCGCAGCTGATGGCCACTCATGCCCAGGCTACGCAGGACTGCGTGGTCTCGTCTTCTGTCCAGCAGCACGGCCAGCAATGCGGAAAGAACCCCGAGAAAAGCGATGGAGCCGGCCAGCAGACGCAACACCCCGG
>JANQPS010000043.1 GCA_028285365.1 Thermoanaerobaculia bacterium
TCTTCTCGAGGAGGATCGGGATCGAGTCCGGTACACAGGCCCCCATCCTCGGTGGTACTCGACTCTCGGGCAAAACCGCCGGACTCAATGTCGGCTTCCTCGCCATGCAGACGGAAGACGGCCAAACCAGCGACGGTGACAACCTGGCGGCGACTCGTTTTGGCGTCGCCCGAGTGCTCAAGGAACTGCCCAACCGCAGCAGCCTCGGCGTGATCGCCGTGCATCGGGAGAGCACGGGTTCGTTCGCTACCTCCGACGCTCGCAACACCACGGTCGCAGTCGACGGGCGCGCGGGCATCGGACGCAACATCGACCTCAACGGCTACGCCGCCACCACCAACTCCCCCGATATCGACTCCGACGACCACGCCTTCTCGGTAGGCGCGTCTTACGCCTCGAGGGTCTGGCGCGGAAGCCTCGAGTACAGGGAGGTCGGCGAAGGGTTCAATCCCGAAGTCGGCTTCCTCAGACGCTCCGGCTACCGGCGGCCTTCAGCCTTTCTGCAGCGCACCTTCTATCCCAAGAACAAAGGTAGCCTCCTCGAGATTCGTCCGCGCGTCTTCTACGCGGAGTACCGGGACTTCGACGACTTCCGCGAGAGCCTCTTCCTGTCGTTCGGAGGCGAGATCGAATGGCGGAACGGAATGGAGGTCGGCCTGTCGACGAGCCGTCAGGACGAAGGTGTCACCAACGCCTTCTCGATCACCGAAGACGTCGTCGTGGCGGCCGACACCTACGAGGAAATGGAGACGAGGCTGTCGGTGGAGACGAGTCGGTCAAAGCCAGTCAGCGGCAGAGTCTCGATCGAGGAGAGTGGCTTCTTCGGAGGCGACCGCACAGCGGTCAGCAGCTCGGTGTCGATCCGTCTTGGCGACCGACTCACCTCCGAGGCCAGCTGGAGCTGGAACGACATCGCGCTCCCTCAAGGGGCCTTCGAGACCAACCTCGGCCGGTTGCGCGCCACCTACTCGTTCACCAACGCGCTGTTCCTCGAAGCCCTCATCCAGTACAACGACGTCAGCAATCTCGTGGCCACCAACCTGCGCTTCTCCTGGCTCCAGCAGGCCAACACTGGACTCTTCGTTGTCTACAACGACAATCGCGGAGTTGGCCTCCTCGGAGAGCCGCCCGACCGCTCGCTCATCGTCAAATTCTCGAAACTGATCGACGTCTTCAACTGACCCGCACTCGAAGACGGCCGAGCCAACTCGGCGCGACCGGCGCGCGGACCTCTATACTGTTTGACCACCGTCCGATCCCAAGACCTGCCCCAGAGCCACCGCGACCCAGTCGAGATCTCAGTGAAACGAGTCAGCGAACAGCACGTCACCGGCGCCCTGCCCTCGAGACGCGGCGGCCTCTCCCGAGGCCCGCGAAGCTACGCCTGGGTGATGCACGTCGTCTTGATCGGAGTCGCAACCGCCTGGCTGTCGGGCGACGCAGCATCTGCCCAGAACAGCTGTTACGACTGCCATCTCGCCCAGCAATTCGAGGACGAAGACCAGCATCTGCGGGACTGGCGAGACTCGGTGCACGAGCGCGCTGGGGTGAGCTGTCAGGCGTGCCACGGTGGTGACGGAACCACCCTGGTCCAGCCACAGGCTCATCGCGGCGTCCTCCACAGCCGCTCGAAGAAGGCGCCGACCCACCCGCGCAACCTGCCAGCCACGTGTGGACAGTGCCACGGCCTCATGCTCGACGCGCTCCAGACCTCGACTCATTGGGAGCTGTTCGAAGCGGGAAAGCGTGACGCCCCGACCTGCTACACGTGTCACGGGGCGCTCGCTACGCAGTCGATCGGCGGCGGAGGCCTCCAGGCCGAGTGCCAGAGCTGTCACGGAACGGATGCACAACACCCCATGGTCGAGAGGCTTCAGCGGGGCGCCGAGCTCACCCAGCGACTCCGAGCCCTGACCGACTCGCGGTCGAAAGCCGCCAGGCTCGTCCTCCGGGTCAGCGACCTCGCCCTCCGCCACGAAGCGGGTGACGCCTACTACGAGGCGGACCAGAAGCGCGCCGAAGCTCTCGAAGCCGGCCACGCCTTCCAGTTCGACGAAGCCCTCCAGTCGATCGCGGAGGCCGAGCAGCTCTTCGCCCAACTGATCGCCCAGATCGACCGATAAGCTCTCTGCCCCCTTGACCGCCTTACTCCCAAACAGCCTTACCCCCTGATCGTTCGCTTCGATCCCAAAAGGAGCCAGCATGCGAAGCCGTTACTCCGAGCAACACCTACCCGCTCGCTCACGCCATCTGATCCGCACTTCCGTCGCCGTGACCGCCGCGTGCCTCGTCGCCATCCTGCTGTCGAGCGCCCCGACCTTTGCCAAGGCCAAAGACGGAGGCTTCCCGACGGCCGACCCTTCATCCGTCGGGATGAGCCAGGCCGGCCTGGACAAGCTCACCGAGGCCATGAAGGGTTACGTCGACCGGGGTGAACTGGCAGGCGTCGTCTCGCTCGTCGCGCGCAAGGGCAAGATCGTCCACTTCGAGAACTTCGGCTATCGCGATCTCGACACCAAGGCGCCGATGGACAAAGACACGATCGTGCGCATCTACTCGATGACCAAGCCGGTCGCGGGCGTCGCGCTGATGACCTTGTATGACGAGGGCAAGTTCAAGCTCGACGATCCGGTCGAGAAGTACATCCCGCAGTTCAAGGATCTCAAGGTTGCGAAAGAAGACGGTCCCGACGGCATGCCCGTTGTAGAGGACCAGAACCACAAGATGACCATCCGTGAGCTGATGAGTCACACGGGTGGCCTCACCTATGGATTCTTCTCACGCAGCCAGGTCGACACCCTCTACCAGAAGGCCGGAGTGCTCGACACCAACTCCACGCTGGAGCAGATGGTCGACAAGCTGGGCGAGATCCCCCTCCGCCAGCAGCCGGGAACACAGTGGCACTACAGCGTCTCGGTGGACGTCCAGGGGTACCTGGTGGAGGTCCTTTCGGGCAAGACGTTCGACGTGTTCCTCGAGGAACGCATCTTCGAACCGCTCGGCATGACGGACACCGCCTTCTGGGTCCCCGAAGACAAGGTCGACCGTTTCTCGCGGCTCTACACCCCCGACAACCAGGGCAATCTCGTCAAGCAGCCTGAAGCCGAGTACCTGACCAAGCCTGCGCTGTTCTCGGGCGGCGGTGGCCTGGTCTCGACGGCCATGGACTACTTGCGCTTCAGCCAGATGCTGCTCAACGGTGGCGAGCTCGACGGAAAGCGGATCCTCGAGCCTGAGACCGTCAAGCTGATGCACACCAACCATCTCCCCGACAGCATCCCCTTCATCAACCCGATGATCGGCAACCCCGGCAACACGTTCGGTCTGGACTTTGCTCTCGTCAGTGAGCCCGACGGCAAGACCGACCACGAGCTCGGCAAGGGTGAATACTGGTGGTACGGCATCGGCGGCACCTGGTTCGGAATCAATCCCATCCAGGAAACCGTGGTCATCGGCATGATCCAGAGTCGCGGTGGCCGGGCTGCCCGTGACGCGAGACTCACGAGCAAGCGACTCGCCTACGAGGCGATCACCGACCCGGGCAAGTAGCCCCACGGCGGCAGTACGCCGTCGGCACGACTCGATGCGGCCGCACTCTGCGGAGCTGCGGCCGCACTCGTTCTGACGACTCTCACAAAGGGAGACGCTCCTTGCGCTCGCCTGAGGAATCGCTCGACAGCAGGCTGTAGTAGACGACATCGTGAAAGTGGTCGTAGAGCCATTCCGCGTCACGCATCGTTCCTTCTTCCCGAAACCCGAGCCTCTCTGCAACACGCCGGCTGCGCAGATTCTCTGCTCCTGCAGCCAGCACAACGCGATGCAGATCGAGCCGCTCGAAGCCGAAATCGATCAGCTCGGCGCAGGCTCTGGTGACCACGCCGCGACCTTGCGCGCTCTCGGCCAGCCAGTAGCCGAGCTCTCCCGACCGGTTCGCCGGATCGAGCGAGCGGTAGCCCACCGTGCCGACGATGGCACCCGCATCAGTGATCAGCCTGATCAGCGACTCGCCGCGGTCTTCCTGACCGTTGATCAGCTCGATGAAAGACCGTGAGTCGTCGACGGTCGTATTCGCGTCGAGCCACGGAAGCCAAACCTTCAAGAAACTCCGATTGCTGTCGACGACGTCGAAGAGCTCCGGAGCATCACTCGGATGCGCTCGTCTGAGGATCAAATCCCCACCGATCTCCAAGGTCTCCACATTCTCAGCGGTTCTGGGACTTCCTTCACGATCTCCTGTGTCTTCCATGGTTGCTTTCCTCACCAGGTCGTTTCGAGGCTCATGTCAACACTCATGCGCAAAAGCACGTTGCGAAACGCCACCTCATTGGACTCCTGTCCGACGGTGTTGGCTCTGTTTCCGACCGGTCGTCCGCTTTGATGTTCGCCCTTGTGTCCGGTCAGAAGCGCGATCTTCGTTGACCAGTACGAGATGACACCCCCTACGACGACCACCTGTCCGCCACCACGAGCTCCTCGAGTCCTCGTTCGCACCGACGCACTCCGAGACCGGGACCACCTTCTCGCAACGCTCGAGCAGCATCGCACGCTCAGAGACGTTGCCGTATGGTGCTCGCGGCCCGAGTCGCGGCGCGAGGTCGTCTCCGTGGTGGCACAGGACGAGTTTTCGCAGGACCTCGTCGTTCGCGTCGACTCCAACCTGTACCTTGCCTACGACTCGACGTGAAACGGCCAAGTGACGGCGGTCGCCGTCTGGGATCATCGACCGAGCGCTGATGAGCTCCTCGAAGATCGGCTGGCTCGAGGATGGCGGCCGACGCCAACCGAACTCCAGCACGGCGATCGAATCCTCGGACACGCCGCCTCCCGCGCGCTCCGCCAGGACTCCAGCACCTCGAAACGCGCCTGATCTGTCTGCCGCAGGCGCTTCGGCGACTACTCCCCAAGCTCGCCTCCGCGGAGGCCGGAACCGGGGACGGATCTGTCTCAGGCCAAGTTGTGAAAGACGCGCTGAACGTCTTCGTCCTGCTCGAGTGAGTCGACCATCTTGAGCACGTCTTCCGCCTCCTCGTCCCCGAGCTCGACAGGAGTGGTCGGAATGTACTCGGACTCGGCGGAGACCGGGGTGATCTTGCGCTCCTCGAGGCCTCGCTGCAGATCACCAAAACTGCTGAACTCACAGCGAATCAGCAGCTGCGGCTCACCCTTCTCGCCAGTGCTCTCGCCCATCTCTTCGAGCCCGTGATCGATGAGCTCGAGCTCGAGCTCCTCGGCATCCAGCCCATCGGGTGTCAGCCTGAAGACCCCCATGCGCTTGAACTGAAAGGCCACACTGCCACTGTTGCCCAGGTTGCCGCCGCCCTTGTTGAAGCAGGTCCTCACGTTAGCAACCGTACGGGTCGGATTGTTGGTAGCGGTCTCGACGAGAACCGCGACCCCGTGCGGGGCATAACCTTCGTAGAGAACTTCGTCGTAGTCCTCCACGTCTTTTCCCGCAGCCCGCTTGATCGCCGCTTCGACCTTGTCCTTCGGCATGTTGACGGACTTGGCGTTCTGAATGACGCGACGCAGCTGCGGGTTGGCGTCGGGATCCGGACCGCCAGCGCGAACCGCAATGACGATCTCTTTGCCGATG
Organism: Thermoanaerobaculia bacterium; assembly: GCA_028285365.1. Classification (GTDB taxonomy): domain Bacteria; phylum Acidobacteriota; class Thermoanaerobaculia; order Multivoradales; family Multivoraceae; genus JANQPS01. Next base: position 5,594 of record JANQPS010000043.1, read on the forward strand.
CGCGCGAATTGCTTGGCCATGCGGTCCCAGCGCGCGAACATCGTGTGCTTCCTGGCTTCGAAAATGCGTCCCATACCGGCCATTTTTTCACGATGGACCGCCCGGCTGCTAGCGATGATCTCCTTCTGGTCCGCACTGAGGGAAGGAGTCGAACGGAGAGCCAAAAGAGCCAATAGGCTCCAGTGAGAGCTCAACAAGGCTCTTCATTGGCACCGCATGGACCCCTAGAGTGAACTCGACCGTCGCGGAGTCAGAAAGTCGCGGAGCCAGAACCATGTGGACATTCCTGCTCGAACGCCAGAGCCGCGTTCCCCTCCATGAACAGATCGCCAGCCAGCTGCGCGAACGCATCGACTCCGGCTACCTGCCACCAGGCACGCGGCTGCCGGCCAGTCGGGAGCTCGCGCGCACCGCTCGAGTAGGCCGCAACACCGTGGTCGCCGCCTACGAGATCCTGCAGGCCGAGGGACGCTTGGACTCCGCGGTCGGGCGCGGGACATTCATAGCCGAGCCACTGGAGTCGAGCGGTCCCAGACGTTCACAACTCCGACCGCGTCGCATCGACTCGTTCGACTGGAGCCCGCTCCTCGCCCGCGAGATCCCGGAAGGGGGTGGTCGCCTCACCAGCCCCGCGCCTGCCGAGGTCATACAGCTCGATCGGCTGGTTCCCGACCCAACGCTCTACCCGATAGCGGACGTTCAGGCGCTCACCCAGGAGATCTTCCGGCGGGAAGGTGCCGGGGTGCTGAACTACGGCCCGCCGGAAGGGCATCAGGGACTCCGAGAAGCCATCGCACAGCAGCTCACCGAGCAGGGTTGCGGAACCCGCCCCGAAGAGGTGCTCATCCTCTCCGGCTCGCAGGTCGGACTCGATCTCGTCGCTCGCCTGCTCCTCGAGCCTGGCGACACCGTGGTCACGGGAGCGCCAACCTACTCCAACGTCCTGCAGGTCTGGCGCTTCTACGGGGCGCGAGTGCTGGGAGTCCCTTTGGACGAAGAGGGCATCAGGCCCGATCACCTGCATGCACTCCTGTCTCAGACGCGCGCGAAGCTGCTCTACGTCATGCCCACGTTTCAGAACCCGACGGGTCTCAGCATGTCGCCAGAGCGTGCCCGAGAAGTCCTCGACGTCGCGGCGCAGTTCGGCGTGCCCGTGCTCGAGGACCACTTCCACAGCGAGCTGCGTTTCGCCGGCATGCCCACTCCGCCGCTCCAGTCCTACGACGAGACCGGCCAGGTCTTGCTGCTCGGAACCCTGTCGAAGATCCTGTTTCCCGGATTCCGCATCGGCTGGCTAGCCACGCCCGGTCGCGTACACGAGCGCTTGCTCGCGATTCGCACCGCCTGCGAGCTCGCGCCTGCGCTGTTCCCTCAGATCATCACCGCTGAGATGTTCAAGCGCGGCCTGTTGGAGCGCCACCTCGTCCGCGCACGGGCCGAGCTCTCCCAGCGGCTTGAAGCCCTGCAAGAAACCGTGGCCGAGGAGTTTCCGGACGACGTGCTGGTGACCAAGCCAGACGGCGGCATGACCGTGTGGGTCACCCTTCCCGAGCGACTCGATGCCGAGGAGCTCCTGGTCGCTTGCCGGCGACGCGGCGTTCAGTTTGCTCCGGGCAGCTGGTTCTTCCCCGAGGGTCGCCCGCGCAATCACCTGCGCGTGACCTTTGGCTCAGAGCCCAGAGACCGCGTCGTCAAAGGCGTCCGACTCATCGGGCGCGAGATCGCCAAGGCCCTCGCAGCCAACGTCTCGCAGCGCTCGCCGCGCGCGGCCGCTTCACCGTTCCTCTAGGCGAGCCGGCCGCCCCCTGCTGCGAGGCCGCAGATCCACCTCGAAGTCCACCTCTCGAGAACCACACCAACACAGCCTCATCGAGCACGAGGAGTCAGTCCCCATGAATACCAATGGCAACGGATCCCCTGAACCCAACGACGGATTGAGACTCAAGACCGGCCTCGCCGAAATGCTCAAGGGTGGCGTCATCATGGACGTCACCAACGTCGAGCAGGCAAAGATCGCCGAGGAGGCAGGCGCCGTGGCCGTCATGGCGCTCGAGCGAGTTCCGTCCGACATCCGCCGTGACGGTGGTGTGTCGCGCATGTCCCACCCGAACATGATCCGCGAGATCATGGCCGCCGTGTCCATACCGGTCATGGCCAAGTGCCGCATCGGACACTTTGCGGAGGCTCAGATCCTCCAGTCACTCGGAGTCGACTTCGTCGACGAGAGTGAAGTGCTGACGCCGGCAGACAATCGCTTCCACATCGACAAGTGGGCTTTCGACGTCCCGTTCGTGTGCGGCGCGAGAAATCTCGGGGAAGCCCTCAGGCGCATCGGCGAAGGCGCTGCCATGATCCGCACCAAGGGTGAGGCCGGCAGCGGCGACGTCGTTCACGCCGTCGAGCACCTGCGTGCGATCACCACGGGAATACGCGAGCTCACTCAGCTCCGCGACGACGAGCTGATGACTGCAGCCAAAGATCTCGGCGCACCCTACGAGATCGTCCGCAAGGTCGCTCGCGACGCGCGGCTGCCCGTTCCGAACTTCTCGGCGGGCGGCATTGCCACCCCCGCCGACGCATCACTCGTGATGCAGCTCGGCGCCGAATCGGTGTTCGTGGGTAGTGGCATCTTCAAGAGCGAAGATCCAGCCAGCCACGCGCGGGCCATCGTTCAGGCAGCCACCCACCACCTCGACCCGGTCAAGCTCGCCGATGTCTCGAGCGAGATCGGCGCCGCGATGCCCGGTATCGAAACCAGCAAGCTCGACTCCTCGGAGCTCCTGCAAACCCGCGGATGGTGACGCGGCTCATGACGACGCCCCGGGCTTCCCCAACGCCGGTCAGCAACGGCTCGATCGGCGTCCTGGCACTCCAGGGCGACTTCGCGGCTCACGCCGAGGCGCTCCGGCGGCTTGGTCATCAGAGTTTCGAGGTCCGCGACCCGACCCAGTTGAGAGATCTGGACGGGCTGGTGATCCCCGGCGGCGAGAGCACCACGATCCTCAGACACTTCGATCGCCAGCCCGAGTGGCTCCGGCGACTGACCGACTTCGCGCGTTCGGGTCGTCTGGTCTTCGGTACCTGTGCGGGTCTCATCCTGCTCGCCCGGTCCGTACAACCCCACCAGCCTTCGCTCGGAGTACTCGACGTGACGGTTGAGCGCAACGGCTATGGCCGCCAGCTCGACTCTTCGATCTGCCGCGGCAGCTGGACCCAAGCCGAGCCCAGCAATCCGGACATCGAGATCGTTCTGATCCGAGCACCGCGCATCGTGTCGACGGCAGCACACGTCGAAGTCCTCGCCCACCTGGACGACGAACCGGTGCTGGTCCGCCAGAACAACATATTCGGCGCCACCTTCCATCCCGAGCTCGCGGCCGGGCTCGATGTCTACGAGCGGGTCATCGCGCTGGGTATGAGGTTGGTCCCCCAAACGGAAGCCTGACGAGTTTCGTTCTGTTCTCCGGCCGTGTCCAAGCAAGAGGGAACCGTTCGGGGCGGCAACTCGGTCGCCTCGGCGAGCTCCCGCAACGACTGCACGCCAAGGAGATACAGCATGGGCCCTCGACCAGAACCGAGCCGATTCCCGAACCGAATCGCAACGCCTCTCCTCATAGCCGGGCTCTCGGCCGCCGCGCTGCTCTTTGCCGGCGAAGCGACGCAGGCCCAGGACAGAGCGATCACCGTCCACAACGGTGGCTACGCGATCGTGCGCCAGGACCTGGAGCTCGACCTGCGACGCGGAGTCAACGAGCTCGCCATCACCGACGTGGCGGCTCACCTGGAGCCAGACTCGGTCATCCTTCGCGATCTCAGCGGCCGGAGAGTCCTGCGCGTTCTCGAGCAGAACTACCGCGCCGACCCCATCTCCCAACCACTGCTCCTGTCGCTCTACGAGGGACGTGAGATCGACTTCCTGGTTCCCGACGGCCAAGGTGGTCAGCGCACGATTCGTGGGCGCGTCATACGCTCTGGCTACGTCCCGCATCAGCAGGCATGGCAGCGCTACGGACAGCAGTACTACCAGCGCCAGATGGCCCTCGTGAGCGGTGGCGGATCGAATCAACCGATCATCGAAATCGAAGGTCAGCTTCGCTTCTCACTCCCGGGTCAACCGATCTTCCCGGCGCTCGAAGAAGACAACGTCCTCGAGCCCACCCTGCACTGGCTCCTCGAGACCGACCGCACCGGACGCGCTCAAGCCGAGCTCAACTATCTCACCGGCGGCATGTCATGGACCGCCGACTACAACCTGGTCCTTGGCGCCCCGGACGACTCAGACAGCGATCCCGGCGCGCTCGACATCACCGGCTGGGTAACGGTCGACAACAACAGCGGTCGTACCTTCGAAGACGTCAAACTCAAGCTCATGGCCGGTGACATCAACAAGCTCAGCAACCAGACCGGACCGGTCTGGGTGGGGGCAGAGGCCAGCATGCGCTCGCTCGACGCCGCCGAGCCGATGATGACCGAGCGCAGCTTCGACGAGTACCACCTCTACACCGTCGAGCGCAAAACCACGCTCCGCGATCGACAGACCAAGCAGATCGAGATGCTGCGCGCCGAAGGAGTCGGCTCGGAGCAGCTCCTGGTCTACGACGGTGCCGCCATCAACCCCAACCGGTACCGAGGCTGGGACCCGGTCTCGATCCGCAACGATCGCAACTACGGCTCCGTCAGCAACTCCAAGGTCTGGATCATGCGCGAATTCGAGAACACCGAGGACAACGGCCTCGGCGTCCCGCTACCCAGAGGCAGGCTCCGCTTCTACCGCCAGGACACCGACGGAGACCTCGAGTTCGTGGGCGAGAACATGATCGATCACACGCCTCGCGACGAGACCGTACGGGTCTACACCGGCAACTCCTTCGATCTCGTCGGTGAACGAGTACAAACCGACTTCCGAGTCGACAACAGCACCGACGAGCTCGACGAGAGCTTCGAGATCACCCTCCGCAACCGCAAGGACGAAACCGTCGAGATCCGGGTCGTCGAGCATCTCTATCGATGGGTCAACTGGGAGATCCGCGAACCCACGCTGCCGTTCGAAAAGACCGATGCCCGCACCATCGAGTTTCGAGTCGAGCTCGAGCCGGGCGAAGAACACAAGCTGACCTACACCGCCCACTACACCTGGTGATCGGCGTCGGACGCTCAGTTCCGGCGTCTCGGCCCAGATGGCAGTCTGCGGTTCGGCGACTGGCGTAGCGTCGGGTGACTCCAGACACCCACAGAAGACCGATCGGGACCCACCGTGCAATCTGGGCCCCGACTCGAGGAGGACCTATGCGCCAGCATGCTGCCGAGCGACACTCCAGTGCCAACTCTCACGCCAGTTCTCGTGCCCTGGACACTTCGACTTCCGCCACTTTCGTGGCCATCGGGGGCCTGGTATGCCTGGTGTGCACACTGACGCTGTTCTCCGCCTCGGCATCCGCCCAGATCCCGGACACGTTCAAGAACCTCCAGCTGCTCGACGAGGACATCAGCAAAGACCGGATCGTCGGCATCATGCGCGACTGGGCAGGAGGACTGGGGGTGCGCTGTAGTCACTGTCACGTGACCCCCGACAACCTCGTCGGAGCGGATTTCGCCAGCGACGAGAAAGCCACGAAACGAACCGCTCGCCGCATGCTCGAGATGTCGAGGAGGCTCAACCGCGAACTGCTCGAGGACCTGCCTGTCGTCGAAGAAGACGGGCGCTCTCGCCACCAGATCGTGTCCTGCTACACCTGCCATCGAGGCCTGCCGACCCCACCGCGCAATCTGCGCGTTCAACTCGGCCGCACCTTTGCTGCGAGCGGCGTGGACGGCGCCATGGCCGAGCTCCAGCAGCTGCGCACCGAGCACTTCGGGAGCGGACGCTACGACTTCAGCGGCCGCAACCTGGCGGCTATGGGGCGCACTCTGCTGGACGCAAACCGCTCCGAAGACGCCGTCAAGTGGCTCACGATGGCGCTCGAGCTCGAGCCCGAGTCGGCGTACCTACACGCCACACTGGCCCTGGCCCGACTCGAGACCGGCGAGCGCGACCTAGCCCGACAGGCTCTCGAGAAGGCGCAAGAGCTCGATCCTGAGAACCCTACGGCTCGCTTCGTCGCGCGCCAGATCGAGCGCCAGCCCTGAGGACCAGCCCGAAGGATCAGCGCTCAGCAAGTCGACAGCCTCGAGCCGTAGTGTTACTTCCGCTTGTAGGTTCCAACGAAGAGATCGGTCCAGGTCTTCTTGCCGTCTCTCGACGCCCGCCAATGCTGCTTGACGGTGCCGTCCTCGGCAGGGGTGAAGCTGATCTCGTGAAAAACCTTCGAGCCGTCACCCTGCGCGCTCGGCATCTCTCCGCTGAGGACCATTCTCTTGCCGTCGAACGCGCCGGACAGATCCAGCCGAGTACCTGACCCGTCCACCCACGTCTGCCGCCAGGTGTCATCGAGGGCGTAGTACATGTTGAAGCTCTTGCCGGCGGCACCTCCGGCACCCTCCCAGTTCTCCTGAAGGACACATCCTCCCAGGATCTTCTCGATGCGATTGGAACCGGCAACCTGACCTGCCGGAGTCAAGACCTCCCACTCGCCGATCCAGAAGTCGAATTGACGGTGTTTCTCGGAGTCGCAGCTGGACTGCTGTGCCGAAACGCTGACCGCACACAACAACAGCATGCCGGCGACCAGCCCCCAGACAGGCTGCAGAGCCCTACCCTGATGTCGTCGACGGCGAGGCGGAATGAAACCCCGCCTGTCGTGCTTATGATCCTTCGCGATGACGGTATCCATCACTGATTCCTCTCTTTCTGGCAAGCTGAAGCGGACAACCGGGCTGGCCAGACACCAAGCTCTCATCGCCACTGCCACCGCGGCCTTGGCGCCCTAGCGAGCCCGAGACTGACAACACTAAGAGTCCCGACGAACGATGGCTGTCAGAAACTTGCCCGTGCCGCCAATTCAGCACGGCGAGCCGGACCTGGATCGCCTCAGGCAGGTGAAACCACCGCTGCCCGACCTCGAGGACCAGCTCCTCTACGATCGCGACGGTCTGCGCATCGGACTCTTTCGAGCGTATCCCGACGATCTCCACTTCCGGTGTTCCGGAGAGCCCGGCGAACATCTGATCGTCTTTCCGCAGACCAGCGTCTGGATCAGACACCACGGGTCTCATCGATTCGTCGCCGATCGCAACGTGGCGACCCTCTACAACCCGGACGACTCCTACGAGCGGGCGACGCTCAGCCGGCTGGGAGACCACGGTCACTGGTTTGCCTTCTCGCGCGAGACGCTCTGCGAAGCGATGGGAACGACCACCGACGACGGTGACCGTCTCTTGAGGTGGCCATCAGTCCGCACGACGAGCGCGATCTATCGCGAACAGGCGTCGATCGTCGCCGGTCTCATGGACGCGGAGGGCGCCAAGACCGACGACCCGATGATCAGAGCCCGCGCCTTGGCGCTTCTCGACGATCTCGCGACTCACCTTCCGGGTCACACCGAGCCTGGAAGGCTCTCCGAGCAACACCGTCAACTCGCTGAACGAGCCCGAGCCCTGCTCGCCGAGAACTATCGCGACGACTTGCCGCTAGACACCCTCGCCCAACAGGTGAACTGCTCTCCTTACCACCTGTGCCGCGTCTTCAAGCGCTGCCTCGGCGTCACCGTCCATCGCTACCTGACCGACCTGAGACTCAGACGTGCGCTGATCGAGATCCCCGAAGGCGGACGACTCATCGACATTGCCATCGAGTTGGGCTTCTCGAGCCACTCCCACTTCACCCAGGCGTTTCGTCGGGCCTTCGCCATCACCCCGGCGAGTTATCGCAACCGCGTCGCGGGAGCCGCCTGAGACCAGCTCCAAAGTCAGCCTCAGAATCAGCGCCAACGTCGATGCGCAGAGCCAGCTCGAAACCCGGCTCAGCTCGCCTCGGTGTAGTCCTTCTCTTCGAAGAGAGGCGAGTCGAGCAACTCGTTGATCTGGCGTTTGAGATCGGCGCGGCGGTCGTTCGTGATGTAGACCGACCTCGCCAGCTCGACGAAGCGATCGCCGAAGTCGCTGCGCTGCTCACAGAGGCGAATCTCGTCCTCGATGTCCCACAACGCTTCGTTGACCTCGCGAAGGCCATCGGTCAGTTCGTCCAGGCGAGCCGACGAGGCGACCGCCGCGTCTCTCGCACGGGTGAGGAGCTCACGCTCATAGCGAACGTTCTTGAGCTTCTCCTCGTTCTTGATGCGATCGCTCTTGATATCGAGGATGGTGAGCTTGTCGATCAGCTCGCCAGGTGAGATTTCGATCGTGATGGACATTTCTGATGACCTCGTGCAGCAAACGCAGCCGCGGAAGCGGCAACTCTACAGAAAGAACCCACGCTCTCGCGTGGTCCGAGTCGAGAGTCTCAGTCGACGTAGCGCCACTCTCGGTCTTCGCCATCGAACCACCACGAGCCGAGCATCACCCGAGGGTCGATGATCTGGAACGAAAAGCCCTCGCACGACCCGAAGTAGTAGCGCCAACCCCGCAGGAGGTGGGGTTCCCCGTCCCTGGGCACATCGACGAACTGCGCTTCGGTCGGATAACAGCCGTACTCGACGCGATGAGCCTCGAGTTCCGTGACGATACTCTCGCAGTAGGTCTTGGCGGCCCTCATGTCGCGGTCGCCCACCCAGCTGCCGATCGGCAACGCCAACGCCTGCACCACGACGACGACACCCAACCACCTGGTGATCAGGAGCCCCCGTCGTGCCCACTCGCTGGAGCTGCGTCGCGACCAAGGCCAAAAGACTCCCCACATCAGGGCGCTGATGAGGCCTCCCCAGAGCAGCACTGCCAGAGTGACGATCGTGTGGCCAAAAGAGCCCCGTCCGACCCAACACCCACCGGCCACGACCAGCAATCCGCTGACCGCTCCCAGCCAGATCGCGCCAGGTTGCCGACCGTCACCCGGCGGAGACCTTCGAGACGTGCCGATCTGGTTCGTCAACCCGACGGGCCAAAGCCCGGAGGCCAGCCTGGATAGGACGGTGCCGTCGAGTCCAGTTCGGCCCACACCACACGCTCGTCGGTGAACATGTGGAGCCGGATGGTGAGATCAGGTGTCCCGTCGAGGGTGCCAGCCGGAACCGCCAGCGAGCCATCCCCACTCTGACCATGGACCAGGACGTGGGTCCCGCAGCGGCGGCAGAACTCACGAAAGCCGCCGGGTGACGACTCGTACCGTTCGAGTAGCTCGCGCCCCTCGAGCCAGCTCAGCTGATCGGATCTGAGCATGACGTGTACCGAGTAGGCGGTCCCGTGCGCCTTGCGACACATTTGGCAGTAGCAGCAAGCCGCGTTGAGATGACGGCGCGCAATCTCGAAGCGCACGCTGCCGCAGAGACACCCACCGACAAACGTCAAAACCTTCACCCCTCCTACAGGCCGTAGACCCTTTTTGCCGTGCCATAGAACAAGGTGTCTTTCTCGTCTTCGGAGAAGTCAGCCACGATCTTCTTCAGGGCGTTGAAGAGCACCTTGTAAGACACGGACAGTCTGTCGACCGGGAAGTTGCTCTCCATCATGCAGCGCTCCACCCCGAAGCACTCGATCATGTGTAGATAGTAGGGACGATGAGCCTCGACGATCTCGTCAGAGGTCGCCGGGGTCTCTCGCTCGCTCCAACCGAAGCCATTGTCGGGCATCGCGAGACCGCCGAGCTTGGCCACTACGTTGGCGTGACCGGCCACGACTTCGACGTCTTTCTGCCACCGTTGGAAGATCGCGTCACGCTGGCCCGCATAAGGCCCCACTCCCAAGGGCGTTCCGAAGTGGTCCAGGACCATCGTGGTTTCGGGCACGGCGCCAGCCAACTCGGCAAACGCCACATTCTGATGGTGGTAGTGCCACGTGTCGTACGTGTACCCCATCTCGCCTAGCCGTTTCATCCCCTCACGAAACTCTGGCTTGCCGTAGAGACCCTCGGCACCTCGCCCGGGGATCATCAGCGCTTCGGGATGAGGATCACGAGCACCGGCGTGACGAATCCCCCGAAACAAGCCGTTTCCAGCCTCGGCATGCGCCTCGAGCACCTCCTCTACAGCAGCCCCCCGAGTGAGATCTGCGTGACCGACGATCCCCGCGATCGTGGCGCCAGATCCCCGAGCGCTCTGCGCCGCGAGCCTCGCGACGTACTCGGTCTCCCCGATCGGTCGCAGATGCTCCGGACCGTCCTCGCGATAACACGCGCGACAGTCGACGAACACTGTCTTGACGACGTTGTGACCTGAACCGGTGTCGGCCCACAGATGCTCTAGCTCGTAGGGTCCCATCCGACCGCGCTCCGGCCACAGATGGTGATGTGGATCGATGATCCGCCGATCGGGATCGACGACCTCCTCGTCGACCAGATCCAGCCACGCCTGGGTTCCCGGCTCGGGTTGGCTCATTGACACGTCTCCTCTTGCAGGTCTTCTACAGGGCAAGTAGACAGTTTGACGACCGGGCAACTGGCAGCTCGGAGCAGCAACTCCAGCTGTGCAGGGATCGCATCACCGTGTGAATCAGAAGGGACTCCGCGGGTCATTCCCGATCCGCGCCCAATCCCAACCGACCTCGCGTCACTACGACCGCCACCACTGCGAACACGACGATGACGCCCGTCATCGTACCGAGGCCCACGAGCAGACTGTCGATCTGGTAGCGCCCGGCGCCGCTGGCCCAGTCGCCCCACACGCCGCGCAATCCGATCGAGTCGTTGCCCAGACCGTGTGCGGCAATGGCGATCAGCAGGCTCCCACCGGAGAGGTTGACGAACGTGTGGATGATGATCGTCAGCCCCACGGCCCCGCACAGGTAGATCGCGTAGTACGAGACGAAGTAGCCCGGTGCCTCCCAAAGAGCCGGCAGGGTCGCAAACTTGATCGGCACGTGCCAGAGACCCCACAAGAGCCCCAGGAACAGCGCTGTTCGCATCGGACTGAGGTGCCGCTGCAGCAGCGGCATGGCAAACCCACGCCATCCGGTCTCTTCCAGAAGTCCGCCACCATCGAGGAACAGGGCAGCGAGCAACAGCATGGCAAACCTGACGATCGATCGGTCGAAGTCCCAGTGATAACCGGCCGAGTAGGACTCAGGAAGGAAAGCCATGCGAACGCCGGCGACCGTCAGATTCATCACTGTGTAGAAAGCGATCAGCAACCCCCACGTGACGAGCCCCCGCGAGACGGGGACACCGCGCCAGAAGCGAAGCCGGCCGGCCAGCTCTCGTAGGCCCGAACGCGAGAAGAAGATCGGCACCACGATAAGCGCGGCGATCAGAGGCGTTGCAGGGCCGAGCACCAGCAAGACCACTCCCTTGATGGACTCGCCGTCGGCCACCAGGGTCCTCAAGCCCGTGACCATGCTCGTGTCGGACCGGATCCCGGTGTTCTCGATCGCGGCCACGCCCTCCATGAAGGTGCTGCTGGCCGCGTAAGGAAGCAGCGCTATGCCCAGCAACACGGCCAGGAGGTAGAACGTCCAGAAGGCTCGCCAGTCCTTGCGAGGATCGCCGGTTGTTTCCAGGGCCGGACTCTCCTCTAGCGTCTCAGGCTCAGCACGGACATTCGCAGCAACAGCAATCGCAGTCGCAGCCGTCGTCACAGCAGCGACAGAACCGGCCCTTGGGCGCGCAAAAGCAAGCGTCATCGCAGCAGAAGCAGCAATCGGCGCAGTGAAAGCCGTCGTCCTTCTTGCGCTTCTTCTTGCCCGACCCGTCCGTCTCACCGGGCGGTGGTGGAGGACCTCCGGTTCGAGGTGGTGGTGGCGGGGTCGAGGTCGTGAGCAAGGGGACTCCACCAACTCCCGGTGCAGCACTTGCGAGCGCGAGCTGAGGCTCGGGGAGACAGAGCTCGATCGTGGCTCTCGTCCCCGCGTTGCCACCGTCGCCCCGCAGACACGCCTCGGCGCGTGCCATGGCCTCGTCGAGGCGACGCCCGAGGCTCGTGACCAGAATGCTCTCGAGCAGCGCCTGGTTCCTTTGCCAGGGAAGACTGGTGACGGCCTTGCTGAGCGCTCGAGCCCCTTCTTCGAGGAAACGTGCCGCTTCCCGCAGTCGCCTCTCACTGACTTCCCGCTGATCTCCGGGCCCGGCAGCGACAAGAGGATTGAAGCGTCCTTTCGCCAGATCACGCGCGAGATCTTCGAGTGCGTCGATCAGGTAGACACACGTGCCGATTCCGCGCCCCAGCTCTCGTAGGGAGTCGGAACGGCCTCGGAGCTCCGGAGTCACGCCGGGTAGCGTTTCGAACTGTTCCGCGAGCTCACCCAGGGCCGCGGCTGTGGGCTCGAGCGCCGCCGCCACCGAGACGTCGACGCTCGACTCGACCTCCTTCTGCCTCCTGGCCACCCTGACCAGAGAGGCTGGCTCGACCCCGACGTCACGAAGCCTCGCCTCAGCCGAGCCGGCACGTGAAGCCGTCAGGGGCTGGAGTACTCGGAAGCTCCGGCTGCCGTCCAGGACCTGATCCTCGAGCCACTGGTCTGCGAGCAGGATCTGCACGGCTGACGCCACGACCATGGGCGGCGACTCGACATCCAGGGTTGCGCGAAAGGCCAGCGGATTGACCGGGCAGCGACACGACGCTGGCTCCGACGGACTCTCCATGAGGCTCTCGATCATCAGAGCGAGGAGGGTCGCCTCGTAGCTGAGCAAGGGCCGCGCGAGAAGACCGTAGCCGTCTCCCAAGGCCGCACAGGTGCCACAATACGAGCGCCGATACTCCTTGCGCTCCGAGCACCTGGTCTGCCGATCGGGTTTGAGTGTTCCGAACATGGTGGTGGCGCCCAAGATAACAGGCGCCCGTTCTGACACCTACGGTGTCGACCTGTTCCGCCCAGCGGACTTCGTTCGGCTCACCCAGCGGCGTCTTCTCTCAGTCTCTCCAGCGCGGCACGCGCTCCCGAGTTGTCACCATCGAGCTCCAGGGTCTTCTCGTAGAACCGGATGGCCTCAGCGGTGTTGCCCAGGTTCATATGAACCTCGCCGAGGCTGTCCCAGACGTTGGCCGACTTCGGAAACAGGCGGGAGTTCATCTGAAGGACCGCCAGCGCGGCCTGCAGCTGTTCGGCACCCATCAGGCGATACCCGCTCGCGTTGACGATGCGCTCCACCTGCCCACGCTGGCCTCGAGAGGCGAGCTCACCGAGACCAGCTTCGGCCTCGGCAGACTTGCCAGCCAGCAAGTCCACGAGCTGTTCGATGACCCCGGTCGGAATCGCCAGATCGTCCTGCTCTGGAACCGACGCGAGCAAGCTGGCCGCGCGCGACGAGTCTTTTCGTCCCGCGGCCACGAGCGCACCCATGGCCACCGTGCTGGCGTCGGCAATGCCGTCGACGTTGCCATTCGAGTCACGCACCGGCAGGTACTGATTCCAGCTGTCCTCTTCGAGCAGGGTGCCGTCAGGCTGGAGGTAGAGCTCGAAGGTTCCTGACACAGGCGAATGGGTCACGAGGTGCCCGTCAGCCATCTCGATGTCGACCGTGGTTCGCGATCCCATGCCCAGAGACGGCGGCGGATACTTCCACTCTCCCACCAGCTCACTGAGCTCGTCGGCCGAGACACTCGTTGCACGCTCATCGCCGGCGGCGGGCTCGAGCGGCACGAGACGCGGCTGGGTGGCGGGCTCGCCAGTCCGAGCCTCGAGCACCTGTTCGATGAGATTGAGCAGCGCCTTCATCGGCGTTCTCTCCCCCTGATAGGTATTCGCGCGATTGACGATGACGACGTTGATGTCGGGCAGGACTGCGATCATCTGGTTGCCGACTCCCAGCGCCGCGTACATGCCGTACTGCTCGAAGCGCGGCTCGCGCATGACCCACCACATGAAGCCGTAACCCATCACGTCGTCATCGATCGAATAGAGCGCAGAGCTGCGCCGAACCCAGTGGCGGGACAAGATCCGCTCGGTTCCCCAGAGTCCTTCGCGCGCATAGAGGAGACCAATCCGCGCCGCGTCGCGTGCCGACATCCGAAAGGGATAGGCCGGGTAGCGCGACTTGTCACGCTCGTAGTGGTAGTAGCCGTCCGAGACCCGCCAGTCCTCCATGCCGAGCGGCCCACCGAAGTGCTCGTCGAAAGCCTCGAAGATGTCGATCTCGGCCTCCTGCATCAGGATGGTGGCAGCCGTGTTGAAGTCCCAGTTGTTGTAGGCGAAGTAGCGCCCCGGGCCTTCGCTGCCGCGGGGACGCGAATCAGTCCGACCGGCGTAGGCCGCCGGGTGGAAGACGCCACTCCGCGCTTTGAGGAGATCGAGGATCCGGGCGTTGCGCTCGGTCTCGAGAAGGGGCTCGGGGTGATCGTCGATCCCGAGATCGGCCAGGGTCTTGTTGAGGTCGACGACGCCGCGATCCCAGTAGATACCGTAGAGCGCGGTAAGGAAGCTCTTGCGCACGGAGTGGCACATGAAGCGGCGCTCCACGTCCCCCCACGACGCCACCACTGCGCCGTCGGAGATCACCAGAAAGGCCGACGACGGGAGCAGGTCCCACGCCTTGTAGGCACGCTCGAGCTTGTCGGCATCGAAGCCGGCCTGGGTGACATCCGCGTAGCGCTGCCAGGTTTCCTCAGGAACCCTCTCGGCAGCTGCGAGCGGCAACACGCCAGCCAGCAGGCAGACCAGAACGCCCATCCAGCCGGTGGACCAAGTGAAGAGTTTCATCGATGTCTCCTTCCAGGAAATCCAACCGGGCCGCGCAGACGCCGAGCGCCACCAGCCCTCTCGCGGCGGCTTCTTCCAACGGTATCCCGACCAGTACGAACGAAAAGGGCCGAGGTTGTGAGCCTCGCGGCGGGTTTCGTAGAGTCTTCCTCTCATCTGCACCTGCACCTGCACGCAACAATCTTCCGACCCACCGTTCTCGAACTCATCCAGGAGCCGGACCCGCATCATGAAGGACTCCCTCGCCGTAGGACTGTCACACCGTAAAGCCGTGGTCGTCACCGAGGACATGGCCCCACCGCACCTGCCCGCCAAGGTGCTATCGACACCATCGATGGTCGGGTTGATCGAAGCCGCGTGTCTCGAGGCTGCGCAAGCTCATCTCGACGACGGTCAAACTACCGTGGGAACCCACGTGAACATCTCCCACACCGGGCCGGCGATGGCTGGTGAGGAAATCACCGTCTTCGTCGAGCTCGATGAGATCGTCAAGCGGCGACTGCGCTTCAACGTCGAAGTGAGCTCTCCCCGCGAGTCGATCAGTACTGGCACCCACGAGCGCGCCGTCGTCGACCTGAGTCGGTTCGGCTGAGCCGGACCCCCAACTCGATGATTGCAATCGGAAGTCCCGAGGCCCTCCTCGAAGATCTCTGTTTTCCTGAAGGTCCTAGGTGGCATGACGGTCGTCTCGTCTTCTCCGACTTCTTCCAACACCGGGTCATCGCGGTCGACGAAGACGGCAACAGCGAGACCGTCTGCGAAGTCCCCAATCAACCTTCCGGTCTGGGCTGGCTGCCGGGAGGCGACCTGCTGGTCGTGTCCATGCTCGATCGGCGCCTCATGCGCTGGGACGGGGACACCCTGAGCGAGCACGCCGACCTCAGCGAGCTCGCGCCCAGCCACTGCAACGACATGGTGGTCGACGGCAACGGCCGAGCCTACGTCGGCAACTTCG
>JANQPS010000050.1 GCA_028285365.1 Thermoanaerobaculia bacterium
CGTGTCGGCGAGCGACGATGAGGCCGTCGCCTCGAGCATCGCCCATGACTACCGCGACTCGATGGGGGAGCTCATCGAGCTGCTCGGCCGCGACGACGAAGCCACCCGCGCCGCGGCCTACCAGGTCATGTGCCTCGCCGAGCACAACGTGGTGCTCCAGCGGATGGGCTTCGACCCCGAGCTCGGCGAAGCAGCACGGGTGCTCGCCCGGCAGGTCATCGACCGCGTACGGAGCGGATCGCCGAGCGACTGACCGGAGCCACCCGGCGGCAGCTCCGTCGGCGCAGGTCGAGTACTACGGGAGCGCCGTGTGGTGTGGCCAGGTGTGCGGCGGTCCACGCCGCGCCGAGCTCGGCCAGCGCGGGATCGTCCACGATGCCCAGCTCGACTATGAGTCCCTCGAGCTCGGAGATCGAGGTCCCGTGGTAGCCGGAACCATCCGTCGGGGCGTCGGCGCAACGGCGCCAGCGAAGGCGTCAGACCGCTCACTCCATGCCGATCCGAGCTCGACCACCCAATCATCCAACTGGCGCAGCCACGAGCAAGAGACTCCAACTCCAGTCATCCCACTCATCGGCGGCATCGATCGACTCCCCCGTCGCCCTCAGCGGCCGCCAAGGCCAACTCCTCGACGCCATCACGATCCCGCCCGCCACCACGCATCGACACCCACACGAGACCATCGAGCGCACGCCCCAGCCCGGCGACGCCGGCCACACGGCGGTCGCCATCGCTGACACCCTCTCGGACTGGGCCTTCACACGGCGACCGACATCACCGCCGGCGCCTACAGGCGGGTCACCGCACCCTCGCCCGCGGAACAGCGGACCTGCCAGGGGGGCAGACCCTCGAGGGAGGGGGGCGAGTCCGACTGAGGTGGAGATGGACTGTCTAGCCCGTAGTGACGATTGCCTCGGCTCGTTCGACCCCAGGTGGGAGAAGGCGTACCGAGCGGTCCGTCTCGTCGTACTCGATCCAGCGATCGCGATGCATGGAACGGAGGACATCACGGCGAAAGGCCCCAGGTGAGGTGACCTCCAGCCAAGAGAAGAGATCGCGCTCCGCGACCGATCCCGAAACCGAGAGAAGCAGCAGGAGCACCTCCTGCTTGCGGGTCAGGTCCGTTCTCAGAACTCGGCGCTTCGACTCGTGTCTCCAGACGATTTCGACCTCGCGTTCGATCAGGCTTTCCACGACTGCTTCTGCCTCTGCCGTAGGAAGGTCGTGAAGCAAGCGCACCAGCTCCGCGACAAGCCACTTCGAAAGGTAGAGGACCGCCGTAGCATCCATCTGATTCGGGCTGACATCGCCGCCCGCGTGACCGACGCCGCGGTTGTTTCGCACGTCGTACAGTCCCAGCATCATCCTTGGGATAAGAATCCGGGGTGAGCGGCTGTTAGGGACGGCCTGATACTTCTCCTCCAGAGCGAGGCAGGCGTGAGGGAATCGACGGGGTTTCGTGGCCCGTTCGGGGTACTTCCCACCCTCGAGGAACCCCTTCGCGACCGTGAACACCGCCTCACAGAGCTTGCCTCCATTCAGCTCGGAAGGCTCCCACCGACGCTCCCGGTAGTTGTTCACGACCTCGTTGTAGGCGGAAACGAGATCCGAGCGTAGACCCTCCGGTAGATCACTCAGGGCCTTCTCGACTGCGAGGCTCATTGTTCGGAGGCCGAGATCGGCCGCTCGACTACTGACGCCTGCACCGCGGGGAGGGCGGTACGGGTCACCTCCCGAACAGGCAAGGCGACGCCGTTCATCGGGCTCCCGAGTAGACCGAGTACTCATACACCCCATCGGCGCCGCGAACTCGATCTAGGCGCCCTGCTCGCAACAGGCGGGTCATGACCGGCGAAAGGCTCGTCGTGGGGATCTCGTGGCCCGACTTGTCCTTGAGCTGTCTTTGTACATCGGCCAGCGTGCGGGGAGTGCGGAAGAATCCTGCATCGACCAGCCGGGCAACAAGCGCCGAAGGGCTCCTCGTCGGCGCCGCTGCCGAAGGAGCGCTGCGCTTCGTACGCTCGTGGCCGGCGCCTCCGTTGCGCTTCCTTGCGCTGTTCTTGGGTGATCTCAAGACGGCGTCCGGCCGCTCGACTAGAGCAATAGCACCAGACACCTGAGCGTCCGACAGACGGTAGCCGCCGGAGGTAGCTTTGGTCGCTTGGTTGGAGTCAACGAGCTCTGGGAGCATCCGGCGTACTGTTCCTCCCGGCATGCCAGCTTCACGAGCCGCGACTGACGGAGACACGGCATCCTCCTCGCTCAAGCCCAACAACACGGCAGCTCTGCGGAGTAGAAGAAGAGCCAGGAGCTTCGCCTTGGCGTCCAGCGCGGAGTAGCCGGGAAGGAGAACCGTTCGCCCAGAATTCTTGTCCAGCGCCAACCTCCCGGCCAGACACGCCGCGATCCGCTCGCGGTCGATTGCGGCCGCCTCTACAAGCAGAGATCTGAGCGGGTCAGATGCGTTCTCTTCTGTCACTCCCGCCCTCCATTAGTCCGTAACGGCAAAATCGACGACAAGATCTTTGGCCCGCTGCCAGCCAGGTGCAGACATCTTCACCTTGCGATCTCGGCCTGTCCCACGGATGACGAATACCTCATCCATGGCCTTGATGGTCGATGCGAAGTTGCCCTGGTCATGCCGGCGATAGTGCTCACACATCGACCTGATGTGGTCAACACTCGTCCACGAGTCGTCCAAGGCAGACGCCTGCCGACCTGCAGCCACAAGCAGAGCGATTTGCTCGGTTGCCTTGGACTTCGCCTGATCGAGGCGGCTGGCCGGAACGACGAGTTCAATCTGACCTTCCTCCACCACATACACCTGCTCCAGAACCTCAGCCGGCAACCCGAGCTTCGTGGCGAGCCCAGTCATCGCTTCGGGCACGTCGGACGGAGCTCCACCGCTGCGCACACCAGCCGGGGCTGGAATGGAGCCTCCCTCAGCCCCCAAGGCTACGAAGACGCAGCCGAGGGCAGCCGGCCGCAGATCTGCGGGCACCTTCACCGCATCAATGACTCGCAGCGCCTCCTCGAGCCGTGCAGTCACGTCCATCAGTCACCTCCAGGGTCGCCGCAGTCAGACTACAGGACTGTAGTTCTCTCATACGATACTCCTTCCCTGCGACCTCGCAACCCCCCTGCAGACAGTAACAGGGAGCGCTCAACGTCGTGCGGTGACTATCCCCAGCTCTGAGGACAGAGCTGGGCACGCTTGAAGCTGCTGGGCGACCGCACTACGACTTCAGCCACCCAGGTTCTCGGGCCGTCCAGGCGCTGCCTACCCATCAACCGGGTGAACCGGTGCCCTTTCACGTACGTCCTATCAGCGACTCCGTATCAGCGACCACAACCTGCTACTCGTTGGCACGACTATGCCCTGAAGAGTACGAGGGCCGCATTACGGCTGGTCAGGGGATCTGCAGGAACGGATGCTCAGCTGTTAGCCCGATCGCGGACGAGCGGGATGTCGCCCGCCGGTGCGAGACCTGGGCGCTTCCCATGAGCAGTGCCTCCGCGCCTTGACATCTCCAGCTAGAACAAGCCCTGATTCGGCAGGGAGGCTGGGTCCTACCCATTCCTTGGGGCACTTGCAAGCCTCTCGGAGCAGTCACCCGCTCCCGAGGTGTAGCGACTAAGACCGCCGACCCTGAGCCGTGTCCGTGGCTCGCGGACCGCAGGCGGCCGCCAGTGCGAGGGGAGTCGTGCATCCTGCTCGGCCCACACTGGGTCAACGCAATCCCACGTGACGACACGGAACCGTCTGCCGCCTGCGGGGGTCCGCCGGTCCCACGGGCGGCGTCTGCCGCCTCAGGAGGCGGAACTCTGATGACAGCGTGATGACACACGATGCTAAAACGACGAATCCCCGGGCTCGAGGGCCCGGGGATTTCAGGTTTCGTGCGTGTCGGAGGGGGGACTTGAACCCCCACGCCCTTGCGGGCACTAGCCCCTCAAGCTAGCGCGTCTGCCAATTCCGCCACTCCGACGTGG
>JANQPS010000068.1 GCA_028285365.1 Thermoanaerobaculia bacterium
TTCGGGTGGACCGCTTCGCTCAGTGGATCAGGCGTTTAAGCGCCCCGATCCAGGTAGGGGGGACCGGGTTCGTTGCCGTGGCTCAACCATCCAGCCTACGTGCCTGTGCGCGACCAGCTGGCGGACGATCTACGGCAGCGAATCTTCTTCTTCGGCCGTACCCAGCCAGTGGTGTTCCTATGCGGTGGCTCGGGGAGCCCACGCCGGGCCCAGATCGCCCGGTTCCTAAGGCGCCAGACCAGCTCGCTCGTCTTCTTCGCCGAGGAGGTGTGGCTGGGAGTCGGTGGTGATTCGGACGCCGACGCTCTGGAGATGGAGAAGGGTCTGGCGGAGCTTGCGGACATCGTGATCGTGATCGCAGAGAGTCCCGGTAGCTTCACGGAACTGGGAGCTTTCTCGGCCCATGAGAAGCTGAACGTCAAGCTCCTTCCCGTATTGGATCGACGCTATGAGGCCGAGCCGTCCTTCATCAACACGGGGCCCGTGCGAACGGTACTTGCACGATCGCGGTTCGCACCAAGCATCTACACAAGCTTCGATCTCGTACTCCTAGAATCAAGCGAGCTTGAGGATCGGATCGCGCGGGTCCCATGGCGGAGACACCAAGCACTTGACTCCGACGATCTGCGCGAGAGCCGAAAGCACCTGCTGTTGCTTATCGTAGACCTCGTTAGCATCCTGTTCCCAAGCACTGCGGAACACATCGAGTACTTTGTCGAGCGGATCGTCGGATCTCGCCTAACCGCTCGAGTCGAAGAGCTCCTTCATCTTGGAGTCGCGCTTGGGTTGCTGACAAGCATCGAAGAGCGGGACGCTGATTCAGACACATCGTCCCGATACTTCGCCACCAACGGTATCCCCAACTTGCTTCGCCGAGGGCCGGTCGCGCACTCGGAGTACCGCGCACGCGTGGTCGCGTCGATTCAGAGAATCCCGCTAGCTGCGGAACTACTTGAGAAGCTGGAGGCCGTTCGAGAACGTGAGCCTGCCTGAAGAAATGGGCCACGCCTTGGGTGTCGAAGCCGGGTACGTCAGTCGGATGGCAAGAACTGCATCGCACCTCTATCGGGTGTACCAGGTTCGCAAGCGAAGCGGCGGCAGCAGGACGATTCATCATCCCTCGCGGGAGTTAAAGGCCCTGCAGCGGTGGCTCGTCTCTCGTGTCTTCAGGCACCTTCCAGTACACGAAGCATCTACTGCCTACGAGGTTGGTTCGAGCATAAGGAAGAACGCCACCCTTCACGCAGGATCAAGGTACCTACTTCGTCTGGATCTCGCTGAGTTCTTTCCCTCGATCACTCAGGACGATGTTGTTCGATTTCTTGTGGGTTCTCGCGACAAGCTGCCCGAATGGTGGCAAGAAGAGGACTCGAGCATTGCGGCCAGACTAGTCTGTCGTCGCGGTGCGTTGACGATCGGTGCAGCATCATCGCCCTGTCTGGCGAATAGAATGTGCTTAGAGCTAGACAAGGCAGTCTCGGGCGCATGTGAACGCTCCGATGTGTCCTACAGCAGATACGCAGATGATCTGTTCTTCTCAACCAATCACGAAGGCGTCTTGAGAGAGGTCGAAGAGCTCGTCTCCGAGACCATCGCCAGCTTGGACTGCCCGGCTAGCCTCTCGGTCAACCCAGAGAAGACAGCACACCTATCCAAGAAGAACCGGAGAGTAGTCACCGGTCTCGTCTTGACCAGTGACGGCCGCGTCTCTCTTGGGAGGGCGCTCAAGCGCCGGGTCAGGGGGGCCGTCTTTCGATTCGAAAGGCTGGACTCTGAAGAGCAGCAGTGGCTCCGCGGAATGATCGCATTTGCGCGGGCTGCTGACCCGGACTTCGTTTCGGGACTGTTCATCAAGTATGGCAGTGCCCGTTTGGGGCACGTCGTCAGCCCCTTCCGGGAAGAAGCAGAAGAGGAGTAGCGGTCTCGGGGTCCGTGTCGGACCAGGCACGTCGACGCGCACGTCTCAGGGCCCTGCGGTCGAAGTCGAGCAAGCGAGCGCAGACCGTCAGTCGGGCAGGGAGCCGCCGCGGCAAACCTTGTCGAGGACTGAGGGCGCGTGCTCGTTGGTGCGTGGCTTGATCGGAGATGGTGGCCGAGTTCGGGTGCTCGGCTTAGGGTCATTGAGGTCAGCGCCGCAACAACTCAGAGTGGTTGTGACCGCACCTGACACACGCCTTTCGTAGAACGTCGTTCTCGGGGACTAGGCGAGATTGCACATGGGCCGACGACGGGGTAGAAAATCCGCATCTCGGATGGGTGAGACGAGATCAAACGCTAGGGCCACGGACCTCCCGCTGGAGGCTTGGGCCCGTTCGCGGAGCCGACGCGACACG
>JANQPS010000076.1 GCA_028285365.1 Thermoanaerobaculia bacterium
GCGGGGTCACCGTCGAGCTCTATCAGCCGGGTCCGGACAGCACGTTCGGCACCGGTGACGACGTCCTGGTGGCGACCACCACGACGGCTCCCGACGGTACGTACGTCTTCGACGGTCTGCCGCCAGGGGATTATCAGGTGCAGATCGATACGGCGAGCACGAGCCTGACCGGTTACACCAACACCGGTGACCCGGACGGCGGCAATGACAGCGTGTCGACGCTCGACCTCAACCTCGGCGAAAGTGATCGCGCGCAGGACTTCGGCTACCAGAACTCGGCGCTCGCCAACATCTCCGGAACGGTCTTCGAAGACCTCGACGAAGACGGTCTCGAGGAGGCTGGCGAAGGTGGGTTCTCGGGCGTGACGCTCGACCTAGTCGACGACATGGGCAACGTGCTCGCGACCGCGATCACCGATGTCGACGGCAACTACACGTTCCCTGACGTTCCGGACGGTGACTACACCGTATCGGTGACCGACGCTGCCGGCATCCTCGACAACTATCGCCTGACGAGTGGACTCGACACGCTGCCGGTGACGGTGGCGGGCGTCGACGTCGTGGATGTCGACTTCGGCTACATCCGCAACCCGGACACCGCGTCCATCGGTGACACCGTGTTCTTCGACGCCAATCGCGACGGGATCCAGAACGGCTCCGAGTCGGGTATCGGTGGCGTCAATGTCGAGCTCTTCGATGCAGGCCCAGACGGCCTGATCGGCACTGGCGACGACGTGTCTGTGGGGACCACGGTGACGACTCTTCCGGACGGTCTCTACGAGTTCGACGGTCTGCCTCCTGGCAACTACTACGTCCAGGTCAGCGACTCGACGGCTGGTGACGGCAACGGCGGCACCGAGCTCGCGAACCTGGCACGCACGGACACGATGGGAGTGGGTGACAACTCCAGTTTGATCGTGTTGTCCGAGGGCCAGATCTTCCAGGATGCCGACTTCGGCTACGCGCCTGACAGCGGTTTCGAAGCCATCGGCGACACGGTGTTCGTCGACTCGGATCCGGACGGTGGCGGACCGCTCACTCCGGATGGCTTCCAGCAGCCTGGCGAGCTGGGCATCCCAGGGGTGCTGGTCGAAGTGTTCCTGCCAGGACCGGACGGTATGTTCGATACGCCAGACGACGTCCTCGTGGGCTCTGACACGACCGATCCGACGGGCACCTGGCTGGTGCTGGTCGACGTGCCAGCGGGACCGGGTGTGACCTACGACGTCCGGGTCGATCCCTCGACTCTGCCGGCGGGCCTCGATACCGATCAGACGAGCTTCTCGCGGGTCGGCAGCGAGCAGGAGTTCCTCGTGCAGGACGGCGAAGACGTCATGTTTGCCGACTTCGGCTTCACGGAGTCCAGTCCGACGTTTGCCAACATCGGCGACCGCGTCTACGTCGACACTGATGGTGACGGCATGCAGAACGGCATCGACTTCGGCGCCGAGGACGTGACCCTGGCGCTCGTCGATCTGGGGCCGGACGACATGTTCGGCACCCCCGACGATGTCGTGATCGCCACCACGATCACCGACGAGAACGGCGACTACCTGTTCACGGGAGTCGACCCCACCGGCGACTACCAGGTCGTGGTGACCGACAACAACCACGTCCTCGATGCGCTCAACCCGACGCAGTCGGACGGGGGCGTTGCCAACACGGATCTGACGGCGGGTGGGTCGTACCTCCTGGCCGACTTTGGCTACGCACCGAGTGGCGGCAACGGGGTGATCGGCAACCAGCTCTGGCGTGACGTCACCGGTGGTACCGCTGGCGTCTTCGACGTGGCGACCGACCAGCCTCTGGCTGGCGTGACGGTCGATCTCTGGCTGGATACGAACGGCAACGGTGTCATCGATGCCGGCGTCGACAACTTCCTACGCAGGACGACCACGGACGCCAACGGGGAGTACGAGTTCCTGGGACTCGAGCCCGAGAACTACATCGTCGAGATCAGTGACGTGGGCGGTGTCCTGACCGGCTACACGCCAGCGGCGTTCACGGGAACGGCGGGTGACGGCACGTCGAAGTCCGATCCGGACGACGACGGAATGCTCGACGTCTACGCCACGACGCTCACGAGCGGTTCGCCGGTCGACTTCACCGCGGACTTCGGCTTCGAGCCGGCGCCGGGGATGAACTACACGTTGTCCGGCCTCACCTACTTCGACGAGAACGACGACGGTGACTTCAACAACATCGATTCGGGGCAGGGAAGGGTCATAGTCGATCTCTTCCTCGATCTGAATGGCGACGGTGTCGGAGACGCCCTGGTCGGATCGACGTACTCCTGTCCGAACACCGAGCCCTCTGTGGACTGCACCGGGATTCCCAACGGCGGCTACCAGTTCACCGATCTCGTGCCGGGCGACTACGTGGTCGTCGTCGATACGACGGGTACGTTCCTGCAGGATGCGACCCAGACCGAGCCGGCGACCAACCCGTCGACTCCGGCCAACACCAGGGCGGCGACGATCGTCGCAGCGGACGTCACCGACGTCGACTTCGGTTTCTCGAAGCCGCCGAACTGGGTACTCATCACCGACCTGAGGACTTATGAGGAGAACGGTCGTGTCGTCGTCGAGATGACAACAGCCGCTCAGATCGGAACCGCTGGCTTCACCTTCTGGAGACTCGATGCGGAGACGGGTGGCTACGTCCAGGTCAATCGCGACCTCGTGGCGGCTCTTCCTGCGCCTCAGGGTGCGACCTATCGGGTCGTCGACGAAGGAGCGCTGGCAGGCGAGAACACCTACATGGTGTACGAGGCCGAGGTTCGCGGTGGTGAGAGGGTCTACGGCCCGTTCTCGGTGACCACCGAGAGTCAGCGGGGCCCGGCGATGAAACATGCTCTCGTGCGCAGTGAGCCGCGCTTGCCGTCGGCGCGCACCCAGGAGCGCTATCTCGCTGCTCATCAGGAGCAAGCCACTGTGAGCGTGAGCTCTGCGGCCGGGGTCGGAGGTCCGTTGCCGATTCAGCTGCAGACGAGTCGTGAGTCGGTGCACTTCGTCTCGGCTGGCGACATTGCTCTCGCCATGGCGGTCGATGTGTCGTTCGTCGAGCGTTGGATCCAGAAGGGTCGCCTCAGGATCCAGAGCGGCGAGCGTTCGGTCGCCTGGCTGCCGGCCTCCGGTGGCGCGGGACTGTTTGTCGTCGGTCGCGAGCCCGAGACGATCTACTCCGACTACAGTGCCTTCCGGGTGCGTCGCGGTACGGGTCAGCAGATGACCGAGGTCGACGGTGGAGCTCCGGCTCCGGCGGCGGGAGGAAGCTTCCTGTCGCAGCTGCCGATCGAAGACCAGGTCTTTTCGGCCACTGCGTTCTCGCTCGATCCGGAAGCCGACTTCTGGTACTGGCGCATGCTGAACGCCGGACACCCGACACAGGGCTCGACGTCACTCGACGTCGACGTACCGGGTGCCGTGGGCAGCGCAGCCTCACTTCGCGTGGTGCTCTACGGCGCCACCGAGGTTGCCGATGGTGATGATCATCGAGTGGTCGTCTCGCTCAACGGAACCGAGCTCGGGACGGTGAGCTGGGACGGCCAGGGTCGTCAGGCTTTCGACCTCGGGGTACCGGCGTCGGTGCTCCTGTCGGGCACCAACGCCGTGACGTTCGAGGCTGAGCTACCGGCCGGAGTCCCCTACGGTGTCGTCTATGTCGACAGCCTCGAGGTCACCTACGAGCGGCGCTACGAGGCGGTCGACAGCGAGCTCTTCCTGAGAGCGCCGGACAGCGCGCCGATCACGGTCGATGGGTTTGCGAGCCCGTTCATCGAGGTTCTCGAGCTGGGCAACGGCTTCAGCCCGAAGCGCGTGGTCAATACCACGATCGATGCCGCGAGCGGTCATCGGGTGAGTTTCGTGCCTCGCGCTGGAGCTCGCTACGCGGTGTTCGAGACGACGACTCGTCCGAAGCCCACGGTCGCAGCCTGGAGTGATTGGGAGCTGCCACAACATGGCGCCGAGTACGTCGTCGTGACGCCACGTTCCATGGAGGCGTCAGCGCAACGATTGGCCGACTTCCGGGCGTCTGACGGTCTCTCTACGATGGTCGTCGTGCTCGAGGATCTGTTCTCGGCTTATGGCGAAGGAACACCCACGCCGCGTGCGGTGAGCACCTTCTTCGCTCGGGCTTGGGACGACTGGACGATCAAGCCGCGCTACGGTGTCCTGGTCGGCAAAGGCTCGATGGACTACCGCGACTACTGGGGGCTTGGTGGCAACCATCTGCCGCCACTGCTGACCGGTACGACGAGCGGCTTGTTTGCAGCCGACAACGCGTTTGGCGACGCGGTGCCAGGTGACAACGGCGCTCCTGAGATCGCGATCGGCCGGATCCCGGCCCTGACCAACGCCGAGCTCGATGCGTACATCGACAAGGTGATCTCCTACGAGCAGGTTGGCGCGGCTCCTGGCGGTGAGAGCGTCGTCATGTTGTCCGACGACAACGACGATGCTGGCGCCTATCGAGTGTCGTCTTTTGCCCTCGGTGCGCTGGCGACAGGAGCGGATCTGACCGAGATCTCGCTGCAGACGCAGGGTGGCCTGGCGAGCGCGAGAGAGGAGCTCTTTGCAGCGCTCGACGAAGGTGCGTTCCTGGTCAACTACCTTGGCCACGGCGGTCTCGACCGTCTGGCTGCCGAAGGCCTGCTGACCACGGCTGACGTGCCGTCACTCGAGAACGGTGATCGGCTGCCGATCCTCACCAGTCTGACCTGCTCGGTCGGACGTTTCGAGCTGCCTGGATTCGAGAGCCTGGCCGAGGCGCTGACCTTGGCCGAAGATCGTGGTGCGATCGCAGTCTGGGCTCCTACGGGCACGTCGTACAACCACGCGGCAGAAGTGCTCGGCAGCGAGTTCTTCGTCGAGGTCTTCCAGAACGGACAGAGTCGCCTGGGTGACGCGGTCCTCGAGGCGCTGCGAAGCTACGCGGCGACTGGCGAGGTCGAGACCCTGGTCGACATCTACGGTCTGATCGGAGACCCGGCCCTGCGTCTGGACTGACCAGCACGGTACCCGCCGGGCCCGAGACGGCAGGGGAGATCGAGAGCGTCGCGGCGTGGGTACGTCGCGGCGCTTTCGTCTGTTCGGGGCACCCGAAGGAGCGCAGCATCGTGAGGGACGACGTGACACAATCGCGCGCGCCACCTCACCGTTCTGCCCGTCGAACCACTCCGCTGGAGGATCTGAGCTCCATGGACAAACCCGCAGTTTCCCTTGCCGCCGTTCCCGGTCGACGCCACAAGATCCTGGAGATTGCCAGCGAAGTCGAAGCCCGCGGGTTCGACGGCATCTTCTGTCCGAGTCTCGGCGATGCCCTGGCCCTGTGCGTCGGCATTGCGCTGCGTACGGAGCGCATCACCTTCGGAACGTCGATCACGCCGATCTACACCCGTCACGTCGTCGACTTTGCGCAACAGGCAGCGTTTCTCCACGAGATCTCAAACGGACGCTTTCGTTTCGGCATCGGCGTCTCACACGGCCCGGTCCACCAGCGCCTCGGCGTCGAAGTGGGCAAGCCGCTCAGCGATATCAGGCGTTTCGTCGACGAGCTGAGCCAGGTTCCTCGAGTTGGCGATTTGCCACCCGTGACGCTCGCGGCGCTCAGGGACCGCATGACGGCTCTGTCGGCCGAGATCGCCAGCGGCGCCGTCTGGGCCAACGCGGCTCGCTCCCGGATGCCTCACTCGGTTTCGGTGCTGGGCAGCCGTGCCCAGGACGACGACTTCTTCGTCGGCAACATGATCCCGACCGTGGTTTCGGACGACATCGAGGCGGCGAAGATGGTTCATCGACGGACTCTGACCGGCTACGTTGCGTTGCCGAACTACCGCAACTACTGGCGAAGCGCGGGTTACGAAGAGGAGATGTCGGCCATCGAGGCAGCTCTCGAGACGGGTGACCAGGATGCAGTCCGCTCGGCGATGTCCGACCGCTGGTTGTCGGACTGCACTCTCTTCGGACCGGTGTCAGCCGTTCGTGAAGGAGTCGAAGCCTGGCGAGAAGCCGGAGTCAAGACGCCGATCCTGGTGCCTTCGTCGGCCGCGGGCAACCAGCTCAAAGCGCTCGAAGAGGTGTTCGAGGCGTTCGCTGACTGAGCTCGCTCTCAGGATCGACTCAGCCCAGCACTCTTCAGCTTCAGCAGCAACGACCGACAGGAGACCTTGCCGTGATCGTCGTTTCCGGAATCGTCGAAGTGGGAGCAGCTTCAGTGGAGGCTGCCGTGGGAGCGGCGGCCGAGATGGCCAGAGCGACCCGCGAAGAGCCTGGCTGTCTCAGTTACGCCTTCTACCAGGACGTAGAGTCGCCCGGTCGCTTTCGCGTTTTTGAAGAGTGGGAGAGTGAAGCTGCGCTGGAAGATCACTTCAAGACCGCCCACATGGCCACCTTCAGGGAAGCCCTGGGCGGGCTCGAAATCCTGGGCCGCGACATCAAGCTCTACGTCGTAGGTGAGTCGCGGTCGCTCTAGGGCCGGCTCTACGACCATCCTGAGGTTTCTGATTCGATCAAGCTTGTGGAGTCTAGACATTGAGTGACAGCAGCGGACAGGTAGCGCGGATCGGAGTCGTGACGGTCTCGGACCGCGCCAGTCGGGGGGAGTACGAAGATCGCGGCGGGCCGGCGATCGTGGCCTATCTGGAGGAGGTCCTCAGCTCGCCGTGGGAGGCCTCGAGAGTGGTCGTAGAAGACGAAGCTCACCTGATCGAAGAAGCGCTGCTGCGCCTCTGCGACCTGGAGCGCTGCGCGCTGGTCGTGACCACTGGCGGGACCGGGCCTGCGCTACGCGACGTCACACCCGAAGCGACGCTCGCGGTGAGTGAGAAGGAGATGCCTGGCTTCGGTGAGCTGATGCGCAAGGTGTCGCTCGAAGCAGTGCCGACGGCCATCCTCTCTCGGCAGACTGCCGGCGTCCGGGGCAACAGTCTGATCGTCAACCTGCCGGGGCAGCCGAAGGCGATTCAAGAGTGCCTCGACGCCGTTTTCCCGGCTATTCCCTACTGCGTCGATCTCATCGGTGGACCGTACATGGAGACCAACGAGGAGCGACTGAAGGCGTTTCGTCCGAAGAAGAAGTAGTCGGCAGGCCGCAGCGTCTCAGGGGATCTCGACCATCGCGAGATGCGAAAGGTTCTTGCGGTCGTGCCCTGTGGCGTCAGGGTCGACCTCGTTCCAGGAGGCCAGAAAGCCGCCACGCCAGGGGATGATCGCCGGGATGAACGAGTTGGTGGAGTTGT
>JANQPS010000088.1 GCA_028285365.1 Thermoanaerobaculia bacterium
TTCTCCACCTCTTTGCGGACAGCGGGTGTGACGAGTTGCTGCTGCGCACCAGAGAGCGTGAGCGACTCCTGCGCGCGGTTCGTGATTGGGCGGACGGGCCGCGATTCGTCGAGGACATGCGAGGAGAGTTGGTCGCCGATCCGGCGATAGCGGCCTTCTACGGAGACGTCGAGTCCGTGGAGACGCTCGCCTCGCGGGTGGGAGACTCCGAGCTCGACATCGAGCCCGTCGTCTTTCGATCCGAGATGATGAACTCGGCCCAGGTGGTGTTGCAGCGTCGCGGCGCCGACAAAGGCAGCGGTCTCGGCGCCGTGCTCGATGAGCTCGAGATCCGAGCCGAAGATGCCGTCGTTTTTGGCGACTTCTACAATGACCTGCCGATGTTCCAGGTCGGCTGCTTTTCCGTAGCCATGTGCAACGCCGTTGCTGAGCTTCGAGATCTGGCCGACGACGTCACGCAACTCTCTTGCGAAGAGGACGGAGTGGCCGAGTACCTGGAGCGCCACTATTTGTGACGTTTGGTATTTGTGATGTTTGGCGCGATGTGTGTCTCTCGCGGAGTGGCACCGATGGCCGGAAAGACCGCAGAGGTGAGCCAGCTAGAGTGAGCCAGCTAGAGTGAGCCAGTCTAGAAGTGGGGGGGCCGGACACATGATGGCCGGACACATGATGTATGTGCGCGACAACGATCTGGTCAAGTTCCGGTCGGACTCCATCGCGTTTCTCGATCAGGCGCTGGCCGCGACCGCGCCGGAGCTCGTACCCGAGAAGCCCTGACCGACGAGAGCTCACGGGGCAGGCGGCAGTGCCGGACGGGACAAGCCGGGCTCGCAGCGCGTAGGATCGTTTGATGCCTTCGAACAACGAACCGGCCCGTCCGCGGATCACCCTCAAACCGGGACATCACAAGCGGATCAAAGCTGGACACCCCTGGGGCTACTCCAACGAAGTCGACCGCGATGGGTCGGTGGGCCAGATCGAGCGCGGGAGTCTGGTCGACGTTCACGGCTCGGGCGGGGCCGAGCTCGGAACGGCATTCTGGAATCCCGACACCCTGATCGCGCTGCGCATGCTCGAGCGTCGAGTGGGAGTCGCAATCGATCAACCGTGGCTCGTTGGCCGTCTCGGACGCGCTCTCGAGCTTCGCGAGCGCCTGTGGAAGCGCCCTTTCTATCGTTGGGTCCATGGCGAGGGAGACGACCTGTCGGGCCTCGTCATCGATCGTTACGACGACGTGCTGGTTGCCCAGCTGAACGCTGCTGGCTGGGAGTTGCTCTGGCCCGAGCTGCAGTCGGCGCTGATCGAGCTGCTCGATCCTCGCGCGATCGTGGTGCGCACCGAAGCGTCGGCGCGATCGCAGGAAGGACTGGCTAGCGGATCCACCGTGCGGTTCGGTGAGATTGATGCCGAGACCGTGGTTGTCGAGAACGACCTCGACTTTTCGGTCGATCTCCTGGCAGGTCAGAAGACCGGGTGGTTCTACGACCAGGCCGCGAACCGTCGTCTCGCGGCGGATCTGGTCGCTGGGCTGGTGAGTCGAGGTCAGGAGGTGGTTGCCCTCGACGTGTGCTCCTATCTGGGCGGCTTCGGACTGTCGATGGCTGCCGCGGGAGCCGGGTCCGTCTGGCTGGTCGATCGCTCGGAGCGTGCTCTGGAGTTGGCGGCCCGTTCCTCCGAGCGCAATGGCCTCTCCGAGCAGGTGCGACTGATCAAAGGAGAGGCGTTCCAGACCCTGGAGGAGATGGGCCGCCTCGATCAGCGCTTCGATGTGGTGGTCCTGGATCCGCCGGCGTTCGTCAAATCGCGCCGGCAGCTAGCACAGGGACTTCGCGGGTACCGACGGTTACTGCGCTCGGCGCTTCCACTGGTCACGGACGGTGGCTACCTCATGACCTTCTCCTGCTCGCACAACGTCAGTGCAGAACAGCTCCTCGAGCAGGTCCGCGGTGGCTTGCGCGGTACCGGATCAACGGTGTCACTGCTCACCTCACTCAGCGCCGGTATCGACCATCCGATCCATCCTTTCGTGGCCGAAACGGGCTATCTGAAGGGGTATCTCCTGAACGTAGCGTCCAGCCACCCCGGCGGTGGCAGTGGGTCGTGACCCCTTGTGTGACTGTCCACCAACTGTCGGCTTACGGAAACTACGGAGATCCGTAGGGGCAAGGCCCGGTGCCGTCACGGTTGTCGACACGCGAGGCTCTTGGTATCGATCGTCGAGGGCCACAGCGGCTTTGAGCGGTGTGCCGATTGAGTCCCCGAAGGAGCCGCGGCTGATGGGTCTGGCTGATCACTCTGATGGTCTCTCGGAGAAGCTCACTGTTGGATATCAAGGTGTCTGATCACACGACTCTGATTCGGCCGAGTCTGGGAAACGATCGCAGTCCGGTGGTCGTGGGCTGTTCACTCGGGCCCCGTTCGCGTGAAGTGACCCAGGTCGGAATCGTGTTGGCCGAGAGGCTGGGCACCGACTCCGAACTGGTGTACGCCGAGCCGAAGATGCTCGTGCGAGACGAAACGGGTTCAGACTCGGTCCGCGGCCAGCTGCGGCGGCGGATCCTCGATCTGGCCGATGAGTTTGGCGGTGGACCGGCCCCCGGGGTGCACGTCCTGAGTGGCCGCGCCGCCGAGGCCCTGGCCGATGTGTCGTCGGCTTTGGATGCGAAGTTGGTGGTCGTTGGTCCGCACGAGGTCTCGGCTCTCCGTAGAGCTGTCATCGGGTCGACCGTGGCTGGTCTCGTTTCGGACGGACGTTGGCCGGTACTGGTGGTGCATTCGCCGCCGCGAGCTCTCCCCGAGAGGATCCTGGTCGCAATCGACGGTTCGGCGTTCTCGATGCAGGCTGTCGTCCTCACGAAGCGACTCCTGCATGATCTCAAGCTCGATGTCGGCGTGCATGTCGTGGCCGCCAGAGGCACGGCCGAGGGCGATTCGGCGCTGGACACACCTGCCGACCTCGAGCTGCTGCTGACACGCCACTCTGTGACCGGCGACGTGACCTGCGGCCTGCACGACGGTGGCCTTCTCGAGATCGTCGAGCGCGAGCGCGAGTCGATGCGGCCGGACTGGATCGTCCTCTCCATGCCAGAACAGCGTGCGCGTGTCGATGAGCGAACCCTGACGGGGCGCGAGGTCCTGAAGCTCGCCGCAACCAACGACGAGAGCAACGTACTGATCGTTCCCGCGGCAATGGCCTGGATTACGGAGTCGGCTGGAAGCGATGTGCCCTTCGAGGGTACGGGTGTGGATTGAGTCCGGCTCGCTCGGCACCGGTTGCTGCGATTGATCGATGATGTTTCGATGGGCTGCGGCTCACGACGAGCTGCACGTGACTGGAGGTAGATGATGCTCAAGATCGAGAACATTTTGATAACTACGGACTACTCGGACGCAGCCGCGCCAGCTCTGGCACGAGGAATGGATCTCGCGAAACAGTTTGGTGCGAAGGCGCATCTGGTCAACGTCGTCCTCATGGCGGAGGCCGCTCCGGTTTATCCCCTGTACGGGATGGCGTCGGACACCAAGAAGATCTTCGAAGCCCTCAACGAAGAGAGCCAACAGCGCATGGCGGAGCTGACCGAGGGCCTCGGTGACCATGGTGTTGAGCTCACCAGTCAGGTCGCGCACGGCAGTTACGCTGCGCCGCGTATCCTCGAGTACGCAAAAGAGCACGACGTCGATCTGATCGTGATCGGGACCCACGGCCGTCGAGGACTCCGACGCTATCTGCTGGGTAGCGTGGCGGAAGAGGTCGTCAGGAAGGCTCCGTGTCCGGTGTTGAGCTGTCATCCCGAAGGCTCGACCGAGCTGACCAGGCCGCAGAGGCTGCTGGTCGCCGTCGATCTCTCGGAGCATTCCGAGGCCCTGGTGCGTCAGGCCCACGAGCTCGCGACGACCTATCACGCGGTGGTCGACTACCTGCACGTGATCCCGGAGTGGCACCAGCCGTTGGCCTATACCCCGGATGTGTGTGTCGCGCCGTATCCGGATCTTCAGCGTCTGGAGGACAACTCCATGACCGCCCTCAAAGAGCTCGTCCTCCGTCATCACGGTGATGCTGGCGACTGTGAGTACCTGGTTCGTCACGGTTCACCGCCGAGCACGATCGTCGAGGTCGCCGAAGAGCGCTCGGCGGATCTGATCGCGCTCGCGTCTCACGGACTGACCGGCGCGAAGTACCTGCTACTCGGCAGCGTAGCCGACCACGTGGTCCGGTCCTCGAAGGTTCCGGTGCTCACGTTTCATTCCGGCGGCAAGAACTGGCTCGCGGACGACGAGTCAGCTGGCTCCGGAGGAAACGAGCAACTGGTGGCGCAATGAAAGTCCGCGACCTCATGACGGATCGAGTGTTCTCTCTGACGGAGTCCGATCAGCTGTTCGATGCCAGAGAGCTGATGTGGGATCTGAACGTCAGGCACATACCTGTCGTCGATGACGAGCGGGAGCTCGTCGGCGTGTTCTCTCATCGCGATCTGGTGCGCTGGACTGGCGCGAGTGAGACCACGTCACTGACAGAACGCGAAGAGACACTCCGTCGCACGGCTGTGGGTGACGTCATGACGCGCGACGTTGAAACGGTTGGGCCGGAGGACGACCTGCGCGCTGCCGCAACCAGCATGGTCGAGGGCAAGTACGGGTGCCTGCCAGTCGTCGAAGGTCGTCGTCTAGTGGGCATTCTCACCGAGTCGGACTTCGTGCGGCTGTTCGCAGAGGGGAACTGACTCGTTGGGACGAGTCCCATTGCGAGTCGGCTGCGCGCGAAGGTCTGGCGCCCGAGTCGGCCGAAGGATCGTTCGAAGAACCGGGGCGGTCGGCTGCACGGCTTGGCTGCCCCGGACGGCGCGGCAGGTTAGCTCAGACCCGTTGCTCAACCTGCTTGCTCAACGGCGGCACCACGTCTGTCGCTCGCATGGTGGTCGAGACCGTAGAATTTGATGTTCGATGATCAGACCGGCTGGCTATGGGTGCCAGTCGGAGGAGAATGGAGGTTCTTGGAGTGATTCCGACGAAGACCAGTGTTCGCCAGGTCGAGTTGACAGAAGAGGTCAGCGACCTGATTCAGACAGAAGCCGACCACCTCGCAAAGTTCTACTCGAGGGTCGTTGATTGTGAGATCCACATCGAAGGGCCTGGCAACCACCACCAGAAGGGCGGAGTCTTTCGTGTCGGGCTGAGAATCGGCATTCCTGGTCCCGATCTCCACATCACCCAGGAGAACGAGCCAACTCTCGAAGGTGCCGTTCGGGCTGCTTTTGCCTCTGCCAGGCGTGCCGTCGAGGGTCATTCCCAGAAGCTGCGTGAGCATGTTCGCGCCGACCGCCACAAGCGTGAGATCGGTGCTTCGTGACGAGCAAAGGTGACCGGTGACAGAAGACTCCGGGTCGTCGGCAACACCTCCGTCACCACTGGATCGTGATGCAGTTGCCCTGGTAGCGCGTCTGCATCACGATCTGCTGACCGGGCTCATACTGGCCACGATCGTCAAGCGCTCGGAGGCGGTCGCTGAAGAGCTGGTGTTTCGGCTGTTTCGGCGCAAGCACCTGGAGCAGTTTGTTCCCGGACTCGAGAAGCTCGGTCTGCTGGCCCTACCGCCTGCGGTGGCGTGCGCGCAGTATCACTACCTGTCCAACTTCCTGGGTGGGGTGCGAGTCGAGTACGTCCGGGAATCGGACCGCAAGGCCTGGATTCGCTATCCACCACCCCGCTGGATCTGGCAGGGGGTCGCCATCGCCGGCATCCCCAGCTCGGTGTCGCGTGCCATGCTGAGAGGCTGGCACGCTCACAACGGTCCGAGTCTCGGGGTGCCCGGACTCGGTTTCGTGTGCACCAAGCAGACGGTCGACGGACAACCCGGACTCGAGGGTTACTACCTAGAGGTCGACGGCGTGCTGGAGCCCGAGGAGCGGCTTCGGTTTGCGCCTGGAGAAGATGCGCCGCCGATCGATCCGTCCCAGCTGCCGGCGGTTCCTACGGAGGACTGGCCGGAGGACCGTCTGGCGAAGGCCATGCGCAACTACGCGCTCGACTACGTGCGGACTGCCCTCGTGGTGGCTTTCGAGATGCTGGGGCCAGCCGACGCCTCGGCCCTGGTGGGCAGCACGGCGCGACTCATCGGCATGCATGCAGTGGTTGCTGCCGAGCCGATGGAAGCGACAGACGAGTCTCCGATCGTGCGATTCTCGAACACGCTCGAACGCGCGATGACTGCCTGCGGTGACCACGTCCAGCGCGTTGATGCTCGAGGAGATGCTCGAGTCGACGTGCAGCTGGAGCAGGTGGGGTGGCGCCTGATGCGAGGCGAAGGAGCTCTTCACGAGGACCTGGTGCGTTCCTACGCCGAGCTCTGGCGGGGGCTCGCCATGGGTTACGACCGCCAGCTTGCCTGCTCGCTGTCGAATCTCGACCGTGATGGAGACGACTGGCGATTGCGCTGGCGGATCACCTCAGAACCGTGACATCAGAACCGTGACATCAGAACAGTGACATCAGAACAGTGACATCAGAACAGTGACAGTTGGCTCAGAGCCAACCTTTCTCCCGCGCGATGCGAGCGGCCTCGACCCGGTTGGCGGCGCCGACCTTTCCGATGGCCTCGGAGAGGTAGTTTCGGACGGTGCCCTCAGAGAGGTGCAACTCGTTGGCGATCGCCGCGGTCGAGAGACCTTCTCCCGCAAGCCGGACCACTTGGCGTTCGCGATCAGTGAGCGGATCGGGGGCCGTCCAGGCTTCTGCAGCTAGCTCCGGGTCGATAGCGCGCCCACCGGCATGGACCAATCGGAGCGCATTGGCGAGCTCCTCGGCCTTGGAGTCCTTGAGCAGGTAGCCCGACGCACCGGCCTCCAGCGCTCTCCTGAGGTAGCCAGGGCGCGCGAACGTGGTCACGATGACGACGTGCGCTCCGAGCTCGCGCCGGCGAATCTCGGCAGCGAGCTCGAGGCCAGTCATGTGCGGCATTTCGATGTCGGTCAGCACGATGTCGGGGCGATGCTCTTCACATTGGTTGAGCGCCTCCTGGCCGTCAGGAGCTCGGGCGATCACTTCGAAGTCACGCTCGGTCTCGATCAGGGCTGCCAGCGCGCCGAGCACCAGGCTTTGATCTTCAGCGATGAGGACCCGGATCATGCGAGACGTTCGAGTGTGTCGACACCCGAGGTCGCTGTGGGTGTTTTCCCGGACGTTGGCAGCGTGACGAGGACGCTCGCACCGCGATCGAGGTTCTCGAGGTCGACCGTGCCGCCGATGCTGGTCACTCGCTCACGCATTCCGGTCAAGCCAGATCCTTCGAGATCCTGGATACCGCGACCATTGTCGCTGACCGCAAGCTCGAAGCGGCCTTTGAGGGTTCGCATGACGATGCGGCAGCGCGAGGCTCGCGAGTGACGGACGACGTTGGTGACCGACTCTCGCAGCGCCAGGGCGAGCACACTCTCCTGATCGGGGTTGAGATCGTAGGGGCCGCTCTCGAACTCCATCTCGATTCCGGCCGCTTCGAGCGTCATACGACACTTGGCGAGCTCGGTGCTGAGCTTCTGCGCCCGGTAGCCGCGCACCGCGCGGCGGACTTGCGACATCGCCTGCCGCGAGGCTTCTTCGACGTCTCGAATCTCGGCGGCCGAGCGCTCGAGATCGGCAGGCTCCTGCTCGATGAGCCTGCCCGCGAGCTCACTCTTGATGGTGATCATCGAGAGGCTGTGCCCGAGCAGATCGTGCAGGTCTCGGGCGATGCGCTCTCGTTCGTCGAGCTTCGCCAGGTCTTCGACCTCTTCCTGGGCCAGCTTGAGCCTGAAATTGCGGCGTTCGACTTCGCCGAAGTGGATGTTGATACCGCCGATCAGTAGGGAAAAGACGATCCCCGGCATCCAGGCTCCCGGCCCCAGTCCGAGCAGGAGGCTCTCCACGATGAGGACCAACACGATGCCGGCAAGTGCATAGACCGCAACTCTGACGGGGTTGAAGAATCCCAGCCCCGCTGCCGCGTAGACGAAGAACACGGAAGCTCCGTCGTTGAACGGAACGTACAAGACGCCGAGGAGCAAGATGCCTCCTATGACGGCCCAGTGGCGGCGCACGCTGCCCCTCCAGAAACACATGAAGTACAGAGGCAGGAAGACCAATACCGCAATGACGGTGAGTGTCCACTCGAGCGGCCCGGCACCCTTGAGTACCGGGTTGACGATGAAGATGCCGAGGTAGATCAACCATGCAAATGGGGTCCAGCCCAGGTCGCGGTCGGAAGGAAGAACTCTCATGTCGGGTTCAGGTCACCTGGCGGGGCGTGGTGGGAGCCGCAGTGCTGTGTAGATGGACACCGGTGCTTTGGGCATTGTGTCACTCGACGAACGCGACTTCGTCGAGCACGAACTCGAAGGCGCCGATCGCCGCCGCGGAAAAGTGGAGTCCCATCAGATCAGAGCCGTCCGAACCGAAGTCGCTGATCGGTAGGGTGAAGTGCTGCCACTCCTCTTCGAGCTGGACTCTCTGCTCGGACGGGATCGTGCCGTTCGCTTCGGAGAACATCAAGACGCGCAGGTTCCCGGTCCCTCTTGCCCAGAAGCTGATCTGCTTGGCGGACGACAGGTCGACCGCCTGCATGGGAGCGTCGCCAGGATTGAACATCGGGCCTGACCAGGGGAACGCGAAGCCTTTCTTGAGCTCGCCGCGAACGAGAAGAGCGGCTTTTGTGCCGTTGGCCCCGGGACTCGTGAAGTCGAGCTCGACCGTGGACTCGCCTCCCGCCATCTGGTCGGTCGACGGCATCCACGAGCCGAAGGCGCCGCTGAGCGCGTTGTCGTCGAAGTGTCCGGCCGTTCCCGGCTCGACGCGATCGTTGTCGGGCGTGTGATCGAACGTCTTGCGCTCGAACTCGATGCCGTCTTTCCAGATCCTGGCGATCGACAAAGTGGCGGAGATGTCGGCCGTCGGATCACCTTCGACGAGAAAGAGGTCCGCCTTGAG
>JANQPS010000098.1 GCA_028285365.1 Thermoanaerobaculia bacterium
CGGCCGACCGCGTGACGCTCAGAATCAACGCGACTCTCAACTACCGAGTGGTCGACTCGAGACTCGCGCACGAGAGCAGCCCGGACCCCGAGCAGACGCTCTACCGCGACGTGCAGCTGGCGCTGCGGTCCGTAGTGGGTACGCGTACGCTCGAGGCCTTGCTCGCCGAGCGTGAGGCGGTGGCGGACGAGCTGGAGAGCGATCTCCGGTCGCGTGCCGAGGCCATGGGCCTCCGCGTGGACAAGCTCGGAATCCGTGACGTCGTCCTGCCAGGAGAGATGAAGAGCATTCTCAACCGGGTCATGGAGGCGAAGCAGACCGCCGAAGCGAACCTCATCACTCGTCGTGAAGAGACTGCGGCCATGCGCTCGCAGGCCAACACGGCGAAGATGCTGGAGGCCAACCCCACGCTCATGCGACTGCGCGAGCTCGAGGTTCTCGAGAAGGTCGCGGACCGTGCCAACCTCCAGGTCGTGCTCACCGAGGGCGGCTTGACCGACCGTGTCGTCAAGCTCGTATGAGCTGGCGACCATCACCAACGAAGCCAACGACGAACAACAACTGACGGCGGGGTGCCACGAGGTGCCCCGCCGTCTTCTCGGGCGACACTGCCCACTTGCCATCGGCGGCCCGGGCACTAGACTCCTTTCGTTGAGGAGTCGTGCGGTGTCGGCAACACATCCAGATCGCCAGGACCATCCCCGCACCATCCCCGCACCATGAGACGGATCTCGATCGCCCCTTCGAGCCTCAACAGGAACGACCGATCGCCGAAACCGCGGTCTAGGCTGAGCGTGGTTCACATGATCGGGCTGTCGGTAGTCGCCTCGATGCTCGGAGCGCCACTCCCGGCGCAGACGATCGAGGCTACAGCGCTCGTCGACGTGGCGAGCGAGGTCGGGCTCGTCTTCCAGCACGACAACGGCGCGGCGGGCTCTTTCTACATGCCCGAGATCATGGGAGCCGGCGGCGCGGTGTTCGACTTCGACGGCGACGGCGATCTCGACGTTCTCGCGCTCGACGGTGGCTCTCTCGACGGGAAAAGCGCAACGCACCGCCTGTATCGAAACGATCTTGCCCACGGCGCAGAATCCGAACTCGAAATGCACTTCGTCGACGTGTCGAGAAAGGCCCTTCCGGGACCCAATGCACACGGTATAGGGGCGGTCGTCGCCCACTACGACCGCGACGGAGATCTCGACGTCTATGTCACGAGCGCGGGCGAGAACGCGCTGTGGAGGAATCTCGGCAACGGCACGTTCGAAGACGCAACGTCAAGCGCCGGAGTCCAGGATTCGAGATGGAGTACGACGGCCACTTTCTTCGATTTCGACGGTGACGGATGGCTGGACCTCTTCGTCGGCAACTACCTCGACTTCAGCGTGGCCCGGCACCAGGTGTGCGTCAATCGCGCGAGCGTCGTGGACTACTGTGGGCCGACCACCTATCCCCCACTGAGCAATCGGCTGTGGCGCAATCTCGGCAACGGCAAGTTCTCGGACGTCTCCACCCTGTCCAACATCGACGCCGATGCCGCGTCGACTCTGGGCGTCGTGGCCGCCGACCTGAATGGCGATTCGATGGTCGACCTCTACGTCGCCAACGACCTGATGCCCAACAACCTGTTGATCAACGACGGCCAGGGCCACTTTGTGGACGACGCGCTGCTCGCCGGCGTCGCGATGAGCGGCGAGGGACGAGCCGAGGCAGGCATGGGCGTCCTGGTCGCGGATCTCGACGGTCGCAACGGCGCGGATCTGTTCGTGACCCACCTCGACGGCCAGACGAATACGCTCTACTTGAATGACGGCCGCGGCTACTTCTCAGACCGTACAGATGCCTCCGGTCTCGGCTCGCCGAGCTTCGCGCGCACCGGCTTCGGTATCGCCGTCATCGACATCGATCACGACGGTCTCGAGGATCTCTTCGTCGCCAACGGCGCGGTCAAGATCCAGTCGGAACAGCTCGGCCGTGGTGACGCAGAGCCTTTCCACCAGCCCAATCAGCTGTTTCGCAACCGTGGAGGCGGACGGTTTGCGGACCTGAGCGAGCAGCTACCGGTGAGCTCGCGAAACAGCCGAGGAGTCGCGTCGGGTGACGTCAACCTCGATGGCAGCGTCGACCTGGTGGTGTTCAACAACTCGGGCCCGCTCGAGCTGCTGCTCTCGAACCCCCATTCGAGCGAGCTGGAGGCGCGCGGTTTGCTGTCCGTCGGCGTCGAGCCGCCTGCAAGAGCTCTCACCGCGACGGTGAGTCTCATCTTCCTCGAAGGCCACGGAAGCGAAAGCTCGTCAGGGCACCCTACCGTCGCCACAGACGGACCCACTATGGTCACTCGGGAGATCTCGAAGCGCGTCCACAGCGACGGCAGCTACGCCAGCGCCAGTGATCCACGGGCATCTTTTCTGGTCAATCGCCTCCCGGAGTCGCAATCGTTGAGGCTCAGCCTGCCGCACACGAGACTCAGGCTAGAGCAGATCGGATCCGGCCGGGTCGTCATTCGAGCCCCTCAGCCGTAAGAATCGTCATTCGAGCCCCTCAGCCGTAAGAATGAGAGAACGTGAGGATGAGCCGTCTTTCTGCTGAGCGAGTCGGGTCTTGCCGCTGCACCTGCACGGTGGTCCGCGAACTGGCGCTGTTCTGTCTCCTGCTGCTATCCGGCGGAGCCGCAGCGTTGCCCCAGGCCACGACCACCGACGCTCCTTTGCCGAGACCCGACCTCAGCGACTTCGACGATGGTGCGACCAGACGTATCGAGCAGCTCCTAGAAGAGCTGGAGACGATCGCGGCACCGGCAGCAGGATCCGACGTCGAGGACGACGTGGGCAATGAGTCGGCCACGCTTCTGGGAGAGCTAGGTAACGCGTACCACGCCCTGGAGCTCTACGAAACAGCGCTTGCTCATTACTCGCGAGCCATCACGAATGCCAGCGATCCCACTCGTTGGCACTACTACCGCGGCGTTCTTCATCAGTCGCGGGGCGACCTCGATTCAGCCACCGAAGATTTCGAGAGAGTGCTCGAGTCCTGGACCGACCATCGCCCGACACTCGAGCGACTGGGGGAGATAGCCGTCAGGCAGGGGCGCTTCACCGACGCCAGAGAAGCTTTCGAGCGATCGCTCGCGTCCGGGGCCGCCAGTGCCGTCGCGAGCGCAGGCCTGGCGCGTGCCGCTCGCGGCCTCGGAGATGA
>JANQPS010000101.1 GCA_028285365.1 Thermoanaerobaculia bacterium
CCGAAGACTTCCCGTGTCCACGGCCTTGTGCAGTTCGGCCTTCGTACGCTTCACCGCCTCCGTCGCTAGCTCCCAATGGTCCGCAACGGCTGGGGGGGCAAACCCGTGCCAAAGAAAGGCCGCCTCGTATACGAGGAAAAAGGGCTGCTTGTCGGAAGCCTCATGGTCGGCGGGGCGGAGCGGCGGCAGGCCCTCCCGCTCCCGCTCCGGCTCTTGCGGTGGCTCGTCACCGCGAACCGCATCGATGCAGGCACGGAGTGCACGGACAGTCGAGAGAAACTCCGGATCATCTCTGAAGCCCAGCCAACCGTCAAGGTTCGCCACATGAATGTCGCTGAATTCAAGAGGCGGGGCGGTCATATCGATTCGGACGGGAATCATCCGACTCGCTGACACCGCGTAGCGTGCCTCAGCTCGGACCCACTTGGACTCGACCGAGCTACCAGACCAAACCACTAGTACGGCCCGCGCCTGACCCAACTGCGTTTCCACCTCGTCTGACCAGGGCTCACCGGGTAGTACGTGGCGGTCCCACCACACGGACCAGCCGTACTCTTCGAGGTTCGCGACTAGGAGGCGAACCACCTCGCGATCTTCATGAGAGTAGCTAACAAAGACGTCTCTCACGGAAAGGTCCCAGTGTCCGTTCTGACTGTGTCCGATAACGGACCAATGATTCACGACGCGGAGTCGGGCGCAAGCGCGGCTAGCCTGCAAGTGAGCGATGAACTAGCGGCGACTGACGGAGTGTCCGCGAAGCGGCCGAGCCGAAGGCGAGAGCGTGAATCAGGCGTTACGTGACCTGCCGACAACCCATAAGGGTGCTGTCGCGCTATCCGGACAGCTCGGCTCGAAGGCCCTGGGTCTGAGCTAGTAGGCGCTCGATCCGCTCACGAGCCCTGGTCAGTTCAAAGGCGCGGCCGTTGTAGATCTGGACAGCGTCGGACTTCGCCAGGAGGAGGCTGACAGCGGAAGTCGTCAGCTCTGAGTCTAACTCCGGGCTACAGGTCATCGGCTCGCGAATCTGGTCGATGGGGCAGGCGACGCGGGCGGCGTAGAGGACTCGATGCTCGATGATCTCGCGCGATAGCGTTCTTGCGCGGAGATCCAAGGTCTGAAACCACCGCTCTTCAGTAGCGACCGCTGTGTAGTAATCCAATATCGCGGTGCGCAGCTCGGGCGGCTGCACGAAGCGCAGCCCACCGGTTTCGCTCAGTTCTTGAAACGCCGTCCTTCGAACGTTTGGCGTGTTGTTGGCG
Source organism: Thermoanaerobaculia bacterium (assembly GCA_028285365.1). Classification (GTDB taxonomy): domain Bacteria; phylum Acidobacteriota; class Thermoanaerobaculia; order Multivoradales; family Multivoraceae; genus JANQPS01. The sequence continues at coordinate 1,260 of JANQPS010000101.1, forward strand.
CCTGCTCTGGCGACCTCGACGATTATTGCTGAGGGATCGGTTGGGACTGCTTGACCACGCAACACCTCGGTGACGGCTGCGGCAGCGCGCTCACTCTGTGTGAGCTGGCCGAGTAGATACGTCAGGCGATTCTCTGTGTCCTGAAGATCAGCCTCCAACCGGGCGATGTGGTAAGCCGCCAGTTGGGCCTCATTTCGCTCGCCGATGTATTCGTCGACTGCCAGCGCGGTGAGGACGCCGACGACGATAACGAGAAACTCTCGGAGCGCGCGGACCGCTGCAGATCGTCGTTTGGACAAACTGGCTCCGGTCGAAGGCATGTCACGTAACGAAGAACTTACGACGCGGGTCGTGAATGGGAGCCCAAGTCGTAGTGAGAGCGCGAACGTCATTTCGTCTGTTAGGGCCCTCCGTCGGCATCGGGCAAGTCGGAGTCAGGCACGCCTGCGTCGGGTGCACCCCCCGAAATCAGAAGCTGGCCACGTTCCGCAATCAGCCTCTCTCGAAGTGTGTCGTCGACACTGAAGGAAGCTCCGTCGACCTCAACCGACGGCTCTCCGAGGAGCAGCGTATTTAGCTCCTTTGACAGACCCACCGCGGTCACTTCCAGGGTTTCGAGCGCGCCGGACGTGTCGACGCCGGCCGCTTCGAGGCGTTTGGTTAGTTCAAGGAGGCCGTCGACGGCTTCTAACTTCTTGGGTAGTGCGGCGATCTTGCCCTCATTCGTGTACTGCCGGTAGAGGAAAGCTGCCGCCGACTGAAGCAGCGAAGACACGAGTGAGATAACCCGGGTGTCGCCGAATACCTTCACCCAGAGACTTCCCACCTCGATGCGTTCGATCTGAAGAGGACTCTCGGGAATCGAAACTTCGAGGAGGTTCGCGAAGCGATCGTAGAGCGACTCAAGTGCAATGAGCTTGGCGTGTACGTCACCGAGTTCGATTGGTCCATCCAAATAGAGCTCCAACGCCGACGAAGATTCGGGCATATCGAACTCAGGACTCAGGGTGTTGGACACGGCATCTAGTAGGTCTTCCGTCAACTTGAGGGCTTCTATCAGGTCCTCGGCGCTTTCCCAGAGCTCAACGACCGACGCGGACGTGCGTTCGCCCAGGAACTGAGCGTACGCTCGCTCGAAGGTCGCGATCAGGTCGCGCAGGCGAGACGGTGACTTGTTGCCGAGGACTCCGTCTCGAAAGTCGCGCTCTAGGAGGGTTTCAAGCTGATAGATCTGGGCGAAGACCTTGCCCGGTCGCATCCTCTCTGCCCTATGGATGGGGTCCCCGTACCTCTCTTTGATGGCCTCGCGTAACTCGACGAGCGCCTCGTCTGTTTCGGCTTCGAGGAGTCCGACGAAGTCATTGCGGAGGGTTCTGGTGTTGAACGCCGAGGCCTGATAGGCCGGCACGCCGCCTTGGAGTTGTTTGACGACCGTACTCAGTGCCTCACGGGTGCCCACAACGCGGGCCTGTAGCTCGGCGAGGCCTTCTAGGATTCGACGGGTGCTCATTCTCTCTCTCAGCCATAGCAGAGTACGTAGGAAGCGGGTCGCGAACGGGCGCCGCCGGACGTGGCATGGTGAGTCAACTCAGCCTCCACATCTTGTTCGACCTCCGCTTCTGAGAGTGGAGGCCACCACCGGCCATTGGATCCCGAACGGCCGGTTCTCATCACACACTGGGGCGCCGTAGCGGAGCTCGCGTTGGATCTGGAATGGGACGCTCATGGTTCTGTCCACAAGGAGTCGATGAGGTCGGGCGAGATTCAGACCTAACACTTACAGACGCACACCACTGCAATACCGTGCAAAGGCCCGGGAGAGGGGCGCGGAGAGGTCCGCCTTCGAGCCCGGCAGACCGTTCCGGGTCCGGCACGATCTTCCGAGTAGACCGGCTTGCGCGGGAAGGCTGCGTTCGCCATCTAGGGTCCTTGCTCGGTCCCGGGCAAGGCGCTTTGGTTCTCCTTCTCAACCCCCAAGACCGATGGTGAACGAGCTGGCCCCGTATGGACTTTCTAGGACCGGTCTTCGAGTTCCTGAGAGAGCTGCTCGTCGCGGGCGGCCTCCCAGCGATCCTCCTCTTCTTTGGCATGGCGTTTGTATGGAGGGAGCGCGGTGCTGCCCTGGAATCGAAGGAGGAGCGGCAGCGGACGGAGTTCCAAGTGCGGACCTGGAACGACATGGTTGACATCAACCGTAGGCTCGTTTCGGAGCTATCCCAGTCCAATGAGGAGATCCGGAGACTGAATCGCGACCTCGCGGAGTCGAGGCGGCGTGAACTGACCGCTGGCGGCCGACGTGAGAGGGACTAAATGAATCCTTTGCAACTGTTTACGGGTAGAGTAGCTTCGAGCAGGGCGGGGACGGGAGCGCGGGTAGCGCAAAGGAGGTTCAAGTGAACGAGGATCTGGCGGTCCTGGCGCTTGTGCTACTGTTCGCGATAGCCCTCTACCTCGTATGGCAGGGGTTTGCCGCACGTGGCCGGGCTAAGCGTCACGAGCAAGAGAGTCGGTACGAGTCGCAGGTGTTCGAGGAGCTCAGGGCGGAAGCAGCCCGGGTACAGGTCGAGTCTAGGACAGTGCGGACGCAGTCCAAGGTGATCCGAGGCTCCCGAGAAGAGCCGGCTGTAGCCCTTGAGGAGAACAACCTCGCGGTCGGTTGATTCGCGAGCGGATAGATGTGGCGGCCGACTTCTTCTGGGGTCGGCCGCTTTCGTTTCGGTGAACTCGCGTGCTGGCGGCCCGGCTCATACCCGGAGTACCCAGGACCTCGAGGCGATGAGGCAGGCGAGGCGATTCGTCGAGCTCGTGAAGAGAGCTCCCGCCGTCGGTACCCAAGTCGACGACGAACTCGAGCCCGGGCATCTGTCGTGCGAGTGGGGCTAGGGGGCGTGAACGATCCGTTTCAGGATCTCGTCGTCGATTGCACTCGACAGGGTCCGCCAAGTCTTGGCTTCCCCGTCTAGCTTCGCCTTGGCGGCCTCTGACGTGATGTTTCGCGCACGCGCCGCGCTCTCCAAACGGTTCGCGCGAGCTCTGAGGAGGTGGACCCAGCTTTCGAGCCCTCTAGTGACATTGTTGCGGAAGGCCGCTGAGAAACTGTGGTCGAACGTCGCCAGGTATCCGTCTCCGAGTGCGCTCAGGGTTGGCAGCTCACGCCCGAAATGATCCGCGAGGTGGTGCTTCTCACCCTTTGTGACCCTCACGAGCAGCACATGCCGCACTACCTCGGCATCCAACTCAGCAACCCGGTCCCACACGGAACGCTGCCCCCCCCTTTTGTCCGCGAGTCGTAGGGCGTCCGTCAAGATGTTGACGACATCCTCCAAAACAGGATTGCGAGCGCCACCATCCGGGAGCCCGCCTAGGAGTCGGAACTTCGCCCATTGGAGCCCTGAGAAGCTGTCCATCTTGCCGGTGGCTTCGAACGCGGCCCGATAGGCCTGCATCGCGCGCCGCGGACTGGACGCCGGCCTGTAACCGCGGGCGGCTCTGCGGGCGTGGATGCTACCCACCAGGCTGTGTCGCTCTGGGCTTGGGCCAAGCGTGTTCGTGAGGCTCATCAGCTCTCTAAGCGCCATGTCCTCGCGATCGCGCTGCTGGTCCCTGACTTGCGCCCGTTCATCATAGTGCCCCCGCCACAAAGCCCTCAGGGCGTCGTCCGCGGCCCGAGCCTCGCAGTTCCACCGCTGCTCAGCCACCCGGACGCTCGACGTCGAACCCCCTATCGCGAGGGCCTGCTCATATCGGCGGGAGGCCCTGTCAAACGCGCCCAAGTGGCGGAATACGTCTCCTGCGGCGGCGAGCACACGGCCGGTGAGCAGACGGGATGGGGACTGATCAAGGAGGTCGCATGCGAGTTCCTCGAGCTGATGAAGACTCACCTCGGGAGCGTCTAGAGCCCAATCGGCGAGCGCGGTCAACCGTCTGTGGAGCTCCTCTTCGGAGACCGTTTGCGAGGGCGTTGGGCGCGTCAGGCGAAAACTATGGACTCCGTCGTACCGCGCCCAATAATGGGCATCCTGACGGATCAGTTCGTCGAACGTGTACGTGAAGACGTTCTTAGTTGCCTCAGCTGCCGACCGAGCGGCCGACTCGACGCCACGTGCGGACACCAGCCAGGCTTCAACGAACTCGGGGACCGCGGCTCGAAGGTCGTTCACATCCCTAGCGGCGATTTCTCCGCCCTTAGCCCGTACGAGGATTCGGTCGACTCCATCGATCTTTCGGGGAACGCCGATGACAAGATCGACGCTATCGCCGGCAGGGTTCATGCTGTGTGAGACCTTGTAGTCGAACGCGGCGAACCAGTGGCGAAGCCGAAGAGCCAAATGCTCGGCGCCGCCCGCTACCTCAAGTCGGGGACTCGCTGCCCCCTGGAGGCGATCCATTGCCCATTCCACCCCCGGGAGCTCTTCACGCGGCACGTGGGCATCCCGCAAGGCGGCCAAGTTGCGGTACTCGCGCGCCAACCAGTCAAACACATCATCGGCCATGCGTTTCGGTAGGCCGAGGACGTCGGAAAAGGTCGCGTAGCTCGAGTTTGCCTCCGGACCGTCGAGCTCCGCGTTAATGAAGGCCTCGAGCTCCTCATCGCGGTCGCTGACCGTTCGGACGTAGATGAAGAGAGGCTTTTCCAGCTCTTGAGCGCGCCTGTACTCGGCGATGGTTATTGGACCGTATCGCCGCCCCAAGATTCCGACATAAACATCTGCTCGCTCGACCTCATCCAACGAAGCGATGGTCGGCGAGTCTGGTCGAGCCCCCGCGTTCCGCTCGAACGTGAAGACGCGGAGTCCTCTGTCCTCGAGCGCTTTGTCGATGAAGGGACGAAGGTCCTCAAACTCAGCCATGCTGGAACTGAGGAAGACCGATATCTGTGACCGGTTGGGCATTAGAAACGCAGCCGCGCTCGCGTGGGGTGCCGAAGTGTGAGCGTGAACACTGTTGAGCTAGGTCCGATGGTGCTCACCGAAAAGGGGGGGAGTGGGCGAACGTCCGTCGATGCACCACTGACTCCTTGATGCTCGCGCTTAGCGGAAGCACGGCCGTGGAGGAATGCTCCGTGGTCCGATGCAGGCGAGATTTGATGTGCCAGCCGTCATCCGGCGGGGCCGCGCAAGGGGCCTCGTCCATCTGAGGCCGATCGGTGAGTA
>JANQPS010000108.1 GCA_028285365.1 Thermoanaerobaculia bacterium
ACATCTCCATGATGAGCCGATACAGGTGCTCCATCTGGTGCGGATCGAGCTCCATCTCGGCAGCGAGGCGCCGGATCCGCTCGATGACCTGTTCGGCGCGGGTCTGGTCGCGAAACGGCGCGGCGGCCCGGATCTTGGCCGAGGCAATGCTCTCCGAGAGCTTCATGCGCTCGCGCAAGCCCTCGAGGAGTGCCTGGTCGATGGACTCGATGGCTACCCTGAGCTGGCTCAGGTCCGGTCCGGCCTGGACATCGTCATCGGTGGTGTCAGGTGAAGGCGTGTCGTTTTCTTCGCTCAAGGGAGGGCGCCTCGTCGGAGTGAATCGGATCGGTGAGATCCCTGGGCGACGACATGAGGCACCAACGATCCTGGGGTCGGAACGTCCTGGGAGCGTCAACTCGTCGCGTGAAGGCTGTCAGCCTATGAGTCGCGCATCGGTGAGGCAAGGGCCGTTGCCTCGGTGATGCTGGAGGGGACTCGGGCAGTGGTGCGGCCTCTGCGGTTGCCCAGCGGGCGAGATACCTTAGGATTCGAACCTGAGATTCACAAACACGGAGCCGAGTGAATCGAGACCAGTGGTGGGCACCGAGAGATGACCTGCCCACTGTCCGAGAGGCTCCGTTCACTGCGGCCTCTCTCGAGGCCGAAGGGTGTTCGAAAGTGTCGATGCGTGTGTTGATGTTGCGTGGGTTCGGCCCAAGTGAAGGTGTCCGTTGAGCTTCGAAATCAAGGCCTCGGAGGGGCTCGTGGAGGTGATCGTCGACGACTTTCGAGAGTTCGTCGCAACCTACTCCGCGCGCGTATCTCGAGACGGCGTCTTCATCGAGACCCCCGAGAAGCTCAAGCGTGGCCAGCTCACAGTGGTCCAGCTTCGGCTTGCGGACGGCTTCGTGCTGATCAAGGCGCAGGCCATGGTGGCGTGGAACCGTGACAGCAACGATGCGTTGGGTCGCCCGGAGGGAGTCGGCCTTCACTTTCTCGAGATCGATCCTGACAGCACGGATCTGCTGGATCGCATCGTGTCCGAGCACGAGGAGCAGGGTGGTCTTGCCTTCAGCGTGGATCGAGAAGCCCCGGGAGCCGATCGGCAGCAGACTGCGTCGACAGAACGGCTGCACTCGATCGTGGCCGACCGAGAGGGCGGCGAATCGAGCCTCGAGGGAATCGAAGGACGCGCCAAAGGTGCCATCGACGTCATGCCTGACCCCGACGATGCTGGCTTTGCCCCGGGTATGGAGCGCGGTGAGCACGACGAGACCCTGCCGGAGATGGGCGACAAGCTCGACTCGATGCTCGCCGGAGCCAACGAAGAGGCGCCACCCCCGGACAGCGAGCCCGAAGAAGTGGAGGCTTTGCCGCAGCCAGAGCCCGATCGAGAGTTGAACATCGACGATCTCGATAGCGCCTTCGACGACATGATCCAGACATCTGGAGCGATGGGGGACAGCGGGGGCGACTCCGAGGAGTCACCGATATCAGGTGAAGAGGACGATGAAGAGGCCAGCTTCGCGACCGTCATGATCAAAGACATCGACTTCGACGCGCTCAAGCCTCCAGAAACGGATTCCGAGCCCGAAGTCACCGAGGTGTCAGAGGAGCCGTCCGAGGAGTCGTCAGAGCCTGCG
>JANQPS010000131.1 GCA_028285365.1 Thermoanaerobaculia bacterium
TGTGAGCCGTCCAGGCTTCGTCGCGAGTTCCGCGTCGCTCTCGATCCGCGATGATCGGAAACAGAACGCGTGTCGAGATCTGGCTCGTCAAGGCGCCCACTGCTCCGGGGATTCGCGAGCCGATCTGGTAGACAGAAAGCCCGCTCGGACGCAGTTGACCGGCAACAACGAGACCTGACACCTGCGTTGTGGCCTGCGAGCAGAGTGCACTCAGCGCGGTCCACCGGCCGAACCTGAAGAGCCTCAGGGCGAGGCCCCAAGCGACTCGGACCCTGGGTATCCTCTGCACCAGAGCGAAGGCAACCGCCGCCCTTGCAAGGGATCCGGCCAAGAAGCCAGCAACGTAGGCCCACTCGCTACGCATCACGGCGACGAACCCGATAGAAGCTGCCACCGTGACTAGAGCATCAGCAATATCGATTAGCGCACGGGTTCGATACCTCAGGCTTCGGGTCAGGATTACAATCGCGTTGTTCTCAAGACCGATCGCCAATGGCACCAGCGACAGGGCAGCGAAGAAGGCCGTAGAGCCGTTGGGACCTGCTAGGCCAGAAAGAAGCGGCGACAAGGCCAAGATGACGGCGCTCGCCAGGATATTGCGTAGAAGATTGTCGAGCGTCCAGACCGTGTCTAGCAGCTCGTCATCAAGCTCAACTTCCTCTTGTATTGCTGCCGCCTTTAGCCCGAACGACCCGACAGCAATGAGATTAACGACAATAATGGCGAGAGCCACCGCTGCGTAGCGATCCGGCCCCAGTACGCGCCCAAGGACTACAACGATGGCGAGTTGTGCGAGCATCGCAAGCACACGAGCTGCGCCGATCCAAGCAACTCCCTCGATCGGACGCTCGCTACGAGTCACTCGACACGAGCCAACCCGCATCCGTTTTCTTTCGTACCGGGCGAGCCGACCCACCTCCCACCGAGAGTCGCGGATCTGGCGCTATCGTGCCGCTCGCCCTGTTTGGGCCGCTCTCGTACGCACGTTCTGCGGCCTTGACGCGGCGTGCGATGCCTGAGTCGAGGCCGAAAGATGCGAGGCGCGTAGCAAGCCCCCCAAGGGCGTCCTTGCAGCGGTGGCCAAGCTCGAAGGCGCCTAGGCGCAGACGCTGAGCGAGAACGGTAGATCCCGCATCGGCTTTCATCGAGAACGCGATCGAGGCGGCTGTGCGCCGCACTCCGTCGCCTGCGCTCGGCGAGAAGAGGTCCTCAACGGTCTCATCGATGCCGGTTTCTAGGTCATCGAACCGGTCCCCTCCAATCGCTCTTGCCACGAACTCGTCAGGGCTTAGTGGCCCAATACCCCTCAGGAACGGCTCATCGAGACCCCACGGACCGAGCCCGAAGTTGACGGGTACGACGTTGTGGCCGCATAGATGGGCTTCGAACAGAACGGTGGAGGTATAGGTTACGACAGCGCTTGCATCATCGAGAAGCTCCTCGATGGGACGATCGCCAACGTCGAGCTCGACGTTTTCGGCATCGCGCAGACCCGAATACGCGTCAGCCGACTCCCCAGGGTGCAGTCGCACGCAGATGCTCTCGAACGGACGAGCTTGCGCCACTCGGTTGGCTGCGGACACAAAGGCTTGCCGCGAATGACGCAGCATTGCGCGGCGCGCTACGAGGTCTGTCCGGACTCCGTACCTCCTCCGCGCGGCTTCAAGCTCCCCGTCGCTCATACCTGCCAGAGGGAAGTTGGATACGAAGAGGAAGCTGAACCGCTTGCGGCCGCCTTCCCGGAGACCCTGACGAGCGCGCACTCGTGGGCTCCCAGCGATGAAGATTCGCTCTGGGTCGACCTCAGCTCTGGCGCACAGATCTCGTGCGAAGTAGGGACCCCAGACGATGTGGGCATCGACGTCGTCGTTGAACGCGCGGTTCCGACCTGCGCCCAGCTTGTCCGTCTCGAGGCCTCGCCCGATCAGCTGTTCCGAGTGCAAGACGATGATCTTCGCCCCTCGGGTCATCTTCCAGCCGAGCAGGTGGTCGGTGCGACCGGGCGAGTGGACCCCCACTACCACGGCGTCGAGGGGTAGCTGCTTCTGTTCCCAGTAGGAGGATCGGCCGGCTGCCCAGGTTGGCGCCTCCGGCAGGAGTCTCGTGACAACTCCGTACTCCGCGGCCAACTCGGCCCCCACGGCTCTCGCGACCGGGATATCGCGAGGACCGATGTCGATCAACCACCCAATACGCCAACTCATCGGCAAGCCGCGGCAAGACGACGAAGGAACTGACCACGGGGGTCGTTCGCCCACGAGGCCATCAGGCCGTCGATCACCCGGGCGTTCCTCTCTCCGATACTGCGCCTGCGCGCCACCGAGCCCCCCATCCGACTCACCCGATCAGCCAAGTCCTCCACGGCGCCGACAGGAACGACCCAGTCGTCAGGAAGGAGCTCGCGCGTCCCGCCGACGTCAGTAGCGACGCACGGCAAGCCTGCTGCCATCGCCTCGAGGAGCGCCCGCGGGAGACCTTCGCGCCGCGACGGGAGGATGAAAATGTCGACCGCCTCAAGATGGCGAAGTAGCTGCTCGAACGAAAGCCGCCCGTGAAAGCGAACAAGATGCCGCACCTGCTCCCGAGCCGCCATGCGCTCATAGTCCCCGCGCAACGCTCCATCGCCCACCACTTGTAGGGTCACCAAGCCTTGGAGCTTCCGAACGCACCGGATCGCGATGTCGATTCCTTTGAAGGGGCGCGACATCTGGCCGACAAGCAACATCTGCAGCGGAGTTGTGGGTCCTTCGCAAGCGATCGGGGCTCTAGAGCCCAAGCGCCGCTGACCGACCTGTCTCGCCATCTCCAGTCGCCCGACGTCGATGCTGGAGTATGAGGTTGACCACCCTCCGCACGGGTACTCTCTTTGAAGAGACTGCGTCGTCACGTACGAAGTCACGGAGGCACGACCTACGGCCTCCCTCATCGACCTCACCATCGGCCGCCTCAAGAGCGCCAAGGCAGGCGAGTGCGACGCCGACCAGCGCCATCCGCTGGTTGGGTCGCCGACGACCTCAACCCCAAAGGGCTTGTTCGATCGCTTGAGGAACGGCCATATCGACAAAGCGACAGCACCTGGCGGTCGGAGTATCCACGCATCACCACCCTGCACGACGCGCCGTATGGACCGGACGTACGCGCCCAAGGCGAGCACTGTGCGGGGACTATGAACACTGGGCAACGGCACGACTGATACGTCCGGATGCGCGTCGACTCGCCGGCCAGCTGCGGCTCCGTTAGCAACTCGCGCGACTACCTCGACGTGGCGAAACGCCCCGATGTACCGTCGAAAGAACGCAGCATCCTCCGCATCGTTGGTCCAGATGTTTCCGTATTCATCGCGAACAAGCCGCGCCTCGACTACGATTCGGACCGTGAGGTCACGCATAGCCCCACCTTCGAGCGACCCCTGGGAGACATTCGGCATCAAGCGCCAGCACATCGCTCCTGAACAAGGCGCTCAGCCGCAAGCGGATGTCGGTGAGGTCCTCTGAGTCGTTGTCATCCGGGCGCAGCTCCCGGTACAAGGTAGACCTCAGCCAGGCTTGACCCTTCAACGCATCAACAGCTCTCCCTTGGCCGGCGTTGCGCGTCAGTTCCGCGACCCGCTTGACGATGCGAGCTGCCGACCGGCTTCTCGGCTCGGCGGAACGAAGACGCACTTCAGCAGCACCCTCAAGGCTCCTTGCGTCGCGTGTGAGCCCAAGGTCATCAAGAAGTCGGCCCGCAAACTCCGACGGCGCCTCTCGGAGGTCATCGAACAAGTAGATGTGTCGTCGATCGGAACGCCACATCCGACGCACACACGCGATGGGTGTCGAGTACATGCTCTCAGCCACGACGTGTGGGAACGAAGCCAGCGCACCCGCAATGTCAGCTGCAAGCCCGTTTCTTACCAAGAAGCGGGCGGCTGAGATCGTGCGCTCTACCGGCTCTCGGAGAATCACAACGCAGTGCGAACTCGGAGTCGCCATCTGAATCGACCTGAGAGCGCTTAGTGAGTAGAGGTAGTCATGACTGATGTCCACGCGGACTGCGGCATTTGAATGCCAGTTGCCCATGTACCATGCCAAACCCCGTGTCCGATGCCGATCGAAAAAGAAGACGTCCTTTCTCGCCGCTCGCCCAACCTGAGGATGTTGACGCAGCAACTCGAACACCCACGTAGAGCCAGCCTTGCTCGTGCCCAAGTAGTAGATGTGCGTCGGAGCGGAGCGCATGAGTTGTGCTATCCAATCTAGACGACTACCGGCCTGCGAGTACCGCAGTGACCCATTCCCTGAGTTTGCGGTCGAACTCAGCAACATTAAAGCGCTGCACGGATGCACTTACCTCTACTCGATCAAGCTCAGCCCAGCTGCCGTCGGAAATCGCCTGAGCAAAGGCGACCGGCGTCAGTTCATTGACAAGAAGGCCAGACCTCCCGTCGTGAACTGTGTCCATGACACCGCCGTCATTGACCGATATTACGGGAGTACCTGCAGCCATGGCTTCCACGGGTACGATCCCGAAGTCCTCAATACAGGGGTAGAGGAGGTAGTCAGCCTGAGCGTAGAGAGACCTCAGGACGTCATCCGGCGGAGAGATCACGAAATCAACATCCGCATCGAGGTCCTTTGCCAGCTGTCGCAACGACGCCTCAAGACTCCCAGAGCCGGCGATGACTAAGCGTCGTCGAGCTGCGTGGCTAGCGCGAATCGCGAGGGCAAGGCCCTTGTACGGAACGAAGCGGGACACCGCCAGACCGTACGGCTCCTGTGACACACTCGCACTTGAGCTGTTGTCGGCGTAGTAGTCGACGTCAACAGGAGGAGGTATCACTCGCGCCTCTTTTCCATAGGCGCGCCCTATTCGCTCGCGCACGAAGGTTGAATTAGCGGCAAAGGAATCGACGTGACGTGCGAGATGAGCATCGAAGCGGCGAATCGCACCCAGGACCCATTCGGGCAGAGGAGCCCGTGCGTCGATCTCGGGCGCCCAAGCGAGCCTCAACGGTGTATGGCAGTAGTCCAAGTGGACTGACCGGCGGCCTCCAAAGACCCGCGCGAATGCATGAGACGAGGTGAGCACGACGTCGTATGTTGGAGAGGAGCGGCGCAAGTGTGCCCAGGCCGCGGGCATGATCGGCAGGGTGAAGGCACGTCGATCCCGCAACCAGGATCTGTCAAGAACCGTCGTTCCGATATCTCGAGATGCCTCGATCTCAATCCCCGGCTGGACGGTCAACGCGAACAAGTCGGCGCTCGGCAGCAGGGCTGCGATCCTCTCGAAGACCCGCTCCGAACCGGCTCGCGCACTAACCCACTCATGGGCCACAGCGACACTCAGGCCATCGACAGCTGCGATGGGATCTGGCGCCTTCGTACCTGTCATGGCCGAAGCGCGGCACAAGCTGGCGCCCCCGGCTCGCCGTGAACCTGACAACACCTCATCTCGTCGCACACCTCCGCCGTCCGAGAGGGTCCCCCCTTGATGGGATTCCCCCGCTGCGCTCGATGCCTCCGGACGCTACCGCCAAGGTTACGTTCCGAGTGGGATCGGGCTGCTCTGCATCCCGCTCTTGGTGGGCTAGGATTTTCAACTGCGTCTTCTCCTCAGATCCTGCGGCGAGAGGCCGATGGTCTGACGTGGCGATGAACTGACCCCCAACCTGTTTCTCGAGGCGGAACGACTGTGGCGGCGACCGGATCGATGTCCGATGGTGAGGCGGAGGCGGGTGATCGCGTCTTCGCTCTCGATGAGCGCATGCTGCGGCCGGACGTGCGGCCGGTTCCCGGTGTCGAGAGCTTCAGAAGGCGGCTGACCGACCGACTGTGGTCTCTGCGGGCGAAGCGGACGATGGACGTGGTGTTGGCCTCGATCATGCTGCTGGTCGCCGTCCCGGTGTTCGTGGTCACCGCCCTGCTGATCGCCGGGACATCGCGGGGCCCCGTCTTCTTCCGGCAGTGGCGGGTCGGCCGTAACGGCGAACTGTTCCGGATCTGGAAGTTCCGGTCCATGTACAGCGATGCCGAAGAGCGCCTCGCAGAGGACCTCAAGCTGAACGAAGCCCACCGGGCCAACGGCTACAAGTTCCCGCCGGGCGAGGACCCCCGCATCACCCGCGTGGGCTACTGGCTGCGCAAGACGAGCCTGGACGAACTCCCCCAACTCATCAACGTGATCTTCGGCCACATGAGCCTGGTGGGCCCACGTCCCGTGGTCACCGACGAGATCGAGGACTACGAACACAACGCACGGGCCTATCTGGCCGTGCGGCCCGGCATCACCGGCGCCTGGCAGGTGAAGGGTCGGTCCAACATCGGCTTCCCCGAACGCGGCGAGATCGACGCCGACTACGTCCGGCAATGGTCGCTGTGGGGCGACATCAAGATCCTCTTCCGCACGATCCCCGCCGTCATCGCCAAGACCGGCGCCCACTGAAGCCTCCGGCGTCACGGCACCCCTGACCGCCGTGACGCCGCGCTCGCCCGGATACCCTCGTCGTCTCCGGGTGAAGGAACGAGAGGGACATGGGCCAGCACTACACCGTCAACGTGCCGCGGGTGATCCACGAGACCCTCGACGGTGAGGTGGTGGCCATCGACCTCGGCTCGGGCGCCTACTACTCGATGCGGGGCACTGCGGCGGTCGTGTGGGACTCGCTGGTGGCGGGCCTCGACACCGACGCCGTCGTCGCCCACGTCACCGCCACCCACGACGTCAACGGGGCCGACGTGGCCGCCGATGTCGCCACACTCGTCGCCGAGTTGGCCGGCAAGGAACTGCTGGTGGCCGGCGAACCGTCGGGCGACCCGACACCCCCCGCCGTCGGCGACAACCTCCCCTACGTCACCCCGGCCGTCGAGGAATTCAACGACATGGCCGACGTGATCCTGTTGGACCCGGTCCATGACGTCGACGCCACCGCCGGCTGGCCCCACCTCCCCCCGG
>JANQPS010000139.1 GCA_028285365.1 Thermoanaerobaculia bacterium
CACTCACACCCGCCGGAACGCCGACGCCCGTCGTGGCTTTTCGGGTGGACGGCCCGCAAGCCGTTTTCGACAGGCTCAAAGCCGCCAACATTGCCGCAACTGTGGCGTCATCGGACAGCCGACTGCGAGTGTCGGTCTCGGTCTTCAACACCCACGACGATCTGGATCGGCTGGTCGAGGCTCTCGCTTAGCGTCTGGTAGTCCGTCCTAGCCGGTGGCTCACCCGGCCATTGATACGACAGTGGCACCAGCCAGCGGGAAATCCGACTGATCACCCTGCTTGTCGATCACGGAGAGACCCAACTCCAGCCGAGCACTTTTTGACCCTGGGGGCGCGGAATGGTGACCAGGTCTCGACGGGAACGATGAGCGCGACCGGCAGCTCCATGAGCCGGCGCTCTCCCGCACGAGATTCACCCTACTCGATAGCAAACGGCTCGAGCCTCACGTCTCGCGCGCCGTTCGGAGGGTCGGGCTCTTCGAGCTCCTCAACGGCATCCAGCAGCAACGCAGAACGGACTTCCTCTCTGCGATCCGCGGCGGGCTGCCGATCGACGTAGCTCGTGCGGGACCGGACTCGGAGTCCCGACTGCAATAGCGATTGTCGATCACGACGATGGGTCGACTGGCCCCCAAGAAAGCGAGCGCTGCAATCTGCCCAAGTCTTCAGGCGCCAAACGACCTGGAGCGGCTCGGTGCGTCGAGGCGCACCTTGCCAAACCCCAGGTCGTCGGACCTGTCGCTACCGAGGTGGCCGAGAGAATCCCAGTGCAACCGTCAGCTCACCTCGACAAGGCCAAGGCTCAGGGCGAATAGCTCAGATCGGGCCGCGGCGTCGACGACGAGTACTCGATGTGTTTGAGCATCGGGCCCGCCTTGGCCGCCAGTGCGTTCCACTCGGCCTGCATCTTGCCCTGCCACTTGGCGCCTTCGGCGAACAAGTCGGCTTGGCTCTTACCGGCTCCAGCCACCACGTACGCCGGCCACTCGGCACCGCCCATGATCAGCGCAGCAGCGTTGGTGGCATTGGGGTTGCCGTGCTTCTTGTTGAGCGCTTGGAACTCCTTCATCATGCCCTCGAAAGCCAGAGCATGCTCCGGGTGCGGGTAGAAGAAGGTCAGACGAGTGAAGCCAGCCTCGCCCGCACCAATACGCGGCTTGGCAGGCTGATAGGCAAGATCGGAGCGCATTGCCCAGATCGACTGCTCCGAGTGGGTGAAGGTACCCTGCGTCTCCTGCATGACCTCCGGAATCGAGGCGTAGGCCTGTTGGATCTTGGCGTTGATCGCTCCAAACTCGGCCCAATCGCTAAACATCATCAGGAAGCTGTAGGCACCAGGATCACTGGTGCTAGTGCTGACCTGGATCGGGCGATCGACACCGTGTTTCTTGAAGGCGGCGAAGATCTTCGCCAGCAGACCTTCGTAGTGCTGGCCGTGCCCCAGCTTGGTGTGCACGGTGAGCACGCTCGCCATTTGTTGCTCTTGCGCCAAGGCCATCGGCGCAGACAGTAGGGCCATCACAATCAGCAGACAGAACAACTTGTTCTTCATCAGAGCTCTCTCCTTATCTGAAGACACGCGTCATCGACGACGTCTTCGTCCGTTGGAAGACTCTTCACTCAGGACCGTGACACCCACGGCCCCCGAGCCCACACGGGCTCGCGCTGACTGGGATTGATGCCAGTCAGGCTCTCACACATCTGCGCCCGACACAAATTGGGGTGTCGGAGGATGGCTGACGCGTGACCTTCTCGAAGGTCTGGAACCCTCTTGCTCGGCCGCCACCGACGACCCGGGCGCCTGAGGGTAACGGGGTTCTGCGATGCGGCCAGGCGACAGCCTGCCGTCGGATCTCGGCAAGCTGTCGCCCGGCTCCAAGAATGAACAAGAGGCGCTGGACAACTGGACAATGAGCGCTGCGGGAAGAGCTCTGTGAGCCTTGGTCTTCATCCGATCGGATCGAGCCCCATGGCCAGTCGGCCGCTGAAGAGGTGTTGTTTCTTCTCCGCCAGAGGGTGGTACTGGGACGCCTTGACGTCCCTCAAGAGGCGCTCGAGACCAAAGCCGCGGTAGTAGCCGGCTCCACCGACCACCTCCATCGCCTTTTCGACGGTTTCGGTTGCAGCTCGAGCAGCCAACGTCTTGCGTTTCAAGACGGCATCGGCATTCTCGACAGTGGGAGCGAACTCCAGGTCGTTAGCAATATCGATCATCGACTCGACTGCCACCTGCGTGGCCGTGAGTGAGTTCTCCATCTCGCCCAGCAGGTACGGCGTGTAGTGCGCAGCCCTGTCAGGCGAAGCCGACGCCCGGCTGCGAGCGATCTCCGCGGCCTTCTCGGCGATACCGACGTAGGCCGACATGATGAGCGGCATGGCGACGACCACGACGACGTTCCAGACGGTGTGCCACTCGCCGCGAGGGCGGTCCAGGCTGACAGCCTGCTCCGGTACAAAAACGTCCTCGAGGGTCACGGTGTTGGAACCGGTTCCTCGCATCCCGAGCGTGCGCCAGTCCGTCCCGACCGACACACCTTCGCTGCCCATCGACACGCCAAAATGCAACACACGGGGCCCCTGGTCCGGATCGTCGTAGCGCGCGCTGGTCACCACGATGTCGCCAACCGAGCTGCCGCTCGCGAAGCGCTTGACGGCAGACACGCGATAGCCGCCATCGACCTTCGTCATCTCACCTTCCGAGTTGATCCAGTCGGTCGCACCCGTAGACACCAGGACGAGCTGTTGGCTGGCGATGCGGCGGAGGAGGGCCTCCTCGTCCTGCCCGCGACGCCAGCGCCACACAACCGCCGCCAGGAGGTGCTGGTGCATGGACACCGCCAAGGCGGTGGATGAGCAGTCGTGAGCGATTCTCGTCACGGCCCGACAGATCTCGGAGTGCGATGCGCCACCACCTCCGAACTCGGCAGGCACTGCCGCTCCGAAGAAGCCCAGTTCTCGGAGCTCGTCGTAGTTCCTGGACACAAAAGAGTCGTCCTGGTCGTGCTGGCTCGCACGCTCCGCGAACGAAGGGGTGACTTCTTGCAAGAGCTCGGTCCAAGCTTTGACCTTGCTCTGGGGGTAGGCAGTGACGTTCATTATCCGTTCTCCTATGAACACTCCGATTCACGAAGCGTCATTTGCTGTTCGACGAAGGCAGTCGGGGGGCCGCCGTCAGCCATGCGTGAGCGCATGAGTGAAGGCTCGTCTCATGAACGTCTATTTGCCGGCGAAGCCGCCAAGATTCGTGGAGGCACGACTCAACCGAAGGCTGACCACAGAACGCCCGCTTCACCTGAACCAGCGAAGCGACGAGGCGGCCAAGGCGAGGTTTGGTCGAGCCGCCTCTCCAGGCAGCGATCAGGAACGTCGACCCGACTAGTCGGCTGTCAGCACGGAGAACGTCGCATCACTCATTGCCCGCGCGGAGTCCTCGACGGTCATGCCAGCTGGGGGACCGGTAATGGAGAAACCCTCGATGAAGCTCATCAGCAAGAGCGCGATGCGACGCCGAGTCTGCTCGTCGCTGACCTCAGGGAAAAAGGTCACGAGCAGCAAGTCGGAAGTCTGCTCGTAGTAGCGCTTCAGGAGACCGGCGATTTGCTCGTTGCGAGTGGATATTGCCCAGACCTCGCGAAACATCGCGCACATCTCTGCCATGTCGCCGTCTTCTGACAGGGCAACGGTCAAGAACGCGGTCAACCTGGCCGAGCCCTCCAACCCTTCCCCGTCTCGGGCGGATCGAGCCACGAGCTGCGCACACTCGTCGAAGTAGTCTTCCACCAGGGCTTCGAGCAACGCGTCCTTGTCCGAGAAGTAGTACTGGACGTTGCTCAGTGAGATGCCCACGGCGGCTGCCACCGCGCGCATGCTGAGGCCGCGGTCGCCTTGGCCTCGCAGAATCGCGGCTGCGCTGCGCAGGATCTCCAGCTCGCGGGGTCTCCGAGACTTCGTTGGCTCCACCGTGTCCGCTGGCGCTCGGTCTGTTCGCATTCTGTCTTCTAGCACTCTGTCTTCTGGGACTCTGTCTCCCGGAAACTTGGTCACTTGACCTAATCGTAGCGCCCTGCTAGAAATCCGCCTAGGTCACATGACCTAATCGTTCGTTCGACACCCACTTGCGCGAGATAACCAACGGACTAGCTGAGCCACCCCACGAAGAGGACAAGAGCCATGGAAGCGCTGCGTACAGAAGACTCCCGATTCGACAATCTGCCCGACTACGACTTCGAGCCCAGCTATGTCTCTGACTTGCCCGGCTACGAAGGTCTCCGAGGCCACTACATCGACGCTGGCCCGAAGGATGCCGACGAGGTGTTCTTGTGCCTTCACGGTGAACCCACGTGGAGCTATCTGTACCGCAAGATGATTCCAGTGTTCGCGGCCGCCGGGCATCGGGTGATCGCACCCGACTGGCTTGGGTTCGGACGGTCTGACAAGCCCGTCGACGACGAGGTCTATCACTTCCACTTTCACCGCAACTACATGCTGGCCTTGATTCGCAGACTCGACCTCGATCGCATCACCCTGGTATGCCAGGACTGGGGCGGCATTCTCGGTCTCACGCTGCCGATGGAGCTTCCCGAGCGCTTCACCCGCCTCCTGGTCATGAACACCGCCCTGATGGCTGGCCCCGCCAAGAGCGAAGCCTTCGACGAATGGAAAAACCTCATCACCTCTGATCGCGATGTGCCGCTCGAGCGCGTGATGCAGACCTATGAACCGCAGATCAACGACGCTGAAGCCGCGGCCTACGCGGCTCCGTTTCCCGACCAGCGCTACAAGGCCGGTGTCCGGCGCTTTCCGTTGATGGTCGCCACTACGGAAGACGCCGAAGGCGTGGACGTCTCACGTCGTGCCGCCGCGTTCTGGTCCAACGAGTGGAGCGGCCAGTCTTTCATGGCCATTGGAATGAAGGACGAGATGCTCGGCCCCGTGGTGATGAATCATCTGAGAAGCGTCATTCGCGGCTGTCCGGAACCCATGGAGGTTGCCGAAGCCGGTCACTTCGTTCAGGAGTCCGGAGAAGAGGTGGCGCGGCAGGCGCTGTCGAGTTTCGGCAAGTAGAGGCCGCAGCGCTGAGCACGTACCTCGAGGGGCCACGGGTCGAGGGACCGCCCACCGCGACCTCAGAGACACGGCCGCATCAGCTAGGTTAGGTGTCCAGTGACCGAGTGACCCGCTGGCACACGACGAGCACGAGCCCGTGACCCTTGCTCTTCGTGTGCCGGAGAAAGAAGCGACTGACGCGATCTGGGGGCCACGGATGAACAACGGTGAGGCGGTGATGATCTGGGGAATCTTCCTCGTCGCCGTCGCTCTGTTCTTCGTGCTGAGGCTCCGGCGACGACCGCCGAGCGCGTCCTCGGGGACCCTTCGCGACGTCAGCGACTCCGACGGCTCGCGCCGACTCAGCGCCCGCCTCGATCCCACCGGCGCTCTCGTCATCGAAGGCAACGACTACGGTGACGGCGTCGAGCGCGTGATGGGGTTCCGAGAGTACGAGTGGGCCTGGACGATCTCGGCCGAAGACGTTCCGGCGCTGCTTCAGGCACTCGAAGCGACAGACGACGTGGTGTCCGCGATCCAACGTCGTTTTGCCGGCGACCAGGTGGCCAACCTCGGCCAGTTCCTGGACGACCACGGTATTCCCGTCGAGCGCTGGTCGCGGGTCGGCGACTAGGCAGCACTGGCCCCCCGACGGGCCTTCGCACAAGACAGCGCGACTGTTGCTGGCGGCCTGGCCAACAGAATTGCGTTCATGGAGTCAGAGACCAACGCGCTGTCAACTGAACCCCGGAATCTGAAAGCCGTCACCTAGCCGTCCAGCCGCCCGGTCTCGACGTCACTTCCCTCTTCTCTCCTCTTGGTAGCCCCTAAGACGCTCACCGACTCAGACTCATCGAGGCCACGTCACATGACCCCTCAGACCAAGCGCAAAGCTCTTCAGATCTCACTAGCGACCTTCGGCGCCATCTTCCTCTTCGTGTATCCACTGGGGCTTGTCTGGCCGTCGGGCTGGGTGTGGCACCAGGGTGAAGGCAGCTACTACCTCCAGATGATCGCCGGCGTCTACTTCGTTCTCGGACTGTTCCTGATCGGGGCCGCGAGGAAGCCCGAAGAGCACCGGAGCCTCATCTCCTTCACCGTCTGGTCGAGCGCCGTTCACGCCGGCATCATGGCGATTCAAGCGCTCGGCGACCACCACGAGACAGGACACCTCGTGGGCGACGTTCCCGCACTGGTTCTCGTCGCGGTGGTGCTCGCTGTCCTGACTCCGGGCAAGGAGCCGAGTCGGCCAGCAGCATAGGCTCGCGAGATCTCGCCTCGCCCTATCCGCGCCCTTCCTTTTCGCGCTCGAGCAGCTTTTCGGCGAGCGACTTGGTCAAGACCGCGAGCCAAGGTTTGAGACCACCGATCTCTCGTTCCAGGACCTCCGCGGAGATCACGCTGAGCGTGCAGTCTTCGAGCGCCGCGAGCGACGCCGTTCGCGGCGACGACGTCAGGAAGGCCACCTCTCCGAAGACCTCTCCGGGACCCATCTCGCGAAGCACGATGTCCTCGTCTCCGACCCGCTGCGTGACGCTCACTCTGCCGCTTTCGATGACAAAAGCCTCGCGCCCTTCTTCCCCTTCTCTGATGATCCACTCACCCGCGGAAACGTGACGACGAGGCAGGACGGACGCACCGAGCAGCAGAGAGCGCAGCTTCTCACGGAGCGCGGCCACACTTTCGAAGCGATCCTCTGGGTTCTTGGCCATCGCACGCTCGACCATTCGGACGAGCTCGGGCGACGCCCAGCGCACTCGCTCCATCGGCGGCGAGCACTTTCTCGCTGCGTTGATGGATGCCGAGAGCGAGTCTTCGGCAAAAGGAGCTTGCTTCGACAGACAGAAGTACAGCAGGGCTCCGAGAAGGAAGACGTCGGTCGCGGTAGTGATCGCCTGCCCTGACGCCTGTTCCGGCGCCAGGTACGACGGAGTCCCGGCAATACCCTCGATGCTCAGCTCGAGCTCCTGGTGCACGCGAGTAGGACTGTCGTCCGTCAGCACCGCAAGACCCCAGTCG
>JANQPS010000152.1 GCA_028285365.1 Thermoanaerobaculia bacterium
CCGAGCGAACGATGCCGGGACTGCCGCCGACCCACGGCCAAGGCGCTCGGCAAGATCGCCCTCCAGGCCTGCGCGTGCGGCGGACCGACCGAACCAGGCGTCGTCCTCGACCCCTTCTTCGGGTCCGGCACCGTCGGGGCCGTCGCCACCGAACTCGGCCGCAACTGGATCGGCATCGAGGTCAACCCCGACTTCGTCACCCTCGCTCGCCGTCGCCTCCGACCCGACGGCGTTGACCGTGGCGAGCCCGGGCGGGAGGTGAGGCATGCATGAGGACCATCCCGAGCACCACGAAGCCGAACCGCCGACCGAGCACGAGCCGCGGATCTACGTGGCGTCGCTCAGCGACGACAACGCTGGACGACTCCACGGCACGTGGATCAAGGCCTGGCGGGAACCCGACGAGCTCCTGGGCGACATCCAGGAGATGCTCGACACCGCTCCCACCTACGGCGCCGAGGAGTGGGCCGTCCAGGACTACGAAGGCTTCGGCGACATCCGTCTCGGCGAGTACGAGTCCCTCGAGACTGTCTCCTGGTACGCCCAGGGCATCCGCGAACACGGCCTCGCCTTCGCGGCCTGGATCGCACACACCGGCTACGGGCCGGAGGACGGCGCCGACTTCGACGAGGCCTACGAGGGGGAGTGGTCCAGCGTCGAGGGCTACGTCACGGCCTACCTCGAAGACGCCGGCCTCCAGGCCGGGTTCGACGCAGCCGTCCCCGCCAGCCTCGCCCCGTACGCCAGGATCGATGTCGATGCCCTCGCTCGTGATCTCGTCCTCGGCGGTGAGCTGTTCACCGCCACCACGCCCGGCGGCAGCGGCATCTGGATCTTCCGAACGACCTGAGCCGCCGGACCTGATCCACCAGCCCGAGCTCGCTCAGCCGTTCTGCCATGTGGTGGCAGGTCATCCGGGCACGCCGGCTCAGCACGTCGAGCTCCTGGACGCCTCGTCCGATCTCTGCTTTCACCCACGGCCGGGGCGCCAACAGACAGCGGGCGAAGAAGTCGGCGACCGACTCAGCCAGGCCCTCGTCGATGTAGGGCTTGGTCCGGCCGGCGTCGATGACGTGCTTGAACTCGTGGGCCAGCGTCAGGCGTTGGTGAGCATCGCACTGGCGGCCGTCGATCACGATGATCCAGGTCCGCCCATTCCAATAGCTCGCACCCGCAACAGGCGCGGAGGCGAGCCGATGGATCGACACGCCACTCAGCTGCTGGAACACCTCCGTGGGCACTGGCAGGCGACTGACGCCGACGTGACGCAACAGACGCTGAGCCTGGCGCTCGGCAACGTGCAGAGCCTCGATCAGGTGCAGCGGACGCTGTGGATGCAGGCTTCGCAGCAGCCGCAGCTCAGAGAAGTGGTGATGAGGAGCGGTGGCGTCCGACTGTTGCTGCTTCCGACCCGCCCTCACGATGGCTACCTCAGTCCCTCCGGTTGCTCATCCCGCCCATCCGTCGGCGGCGGGAGGGCCGCTCCGTACCGGTCCTGGAGGCTCGTCAAGAACTCGGTCAGCTCGTCGCGAGCACGCAGCGGCAGGTCGTGGTACTTCAGCCGCACGTACTCGCCGACGTCCGGCAGCTCCTTCGGGATCGGATGCCCTGCGAGAGCGAACAGTTCGCGCAGCGGCAAGTCGAGGACGCGCGCGATCGATTCGAGGAGCGCCGGTGTCGGTCGCTGTTCGCCCGATTCGACACGCAGCAGATTCGAGTGCGAGCAGCCGATGAGGCGGGCTGCACGTCGGACGGACAAGCCAAGAGACTGCCGTCGCTTCGAGACACGTCGAGAGAGTGTGAGGTGTTCTGTATCCATTGTTCAGTTCTGGCCAGCTTCTGGTGCAAGAAGTTCGGGCCACTTTCAGGAGCATTGTCTCATGTTGTGGCCCGTCCGCGAACCGGATTGTGTATTTCACAACAGGAAAGGTCTTGGTCGTCTCGCTCGCCAGCGCGACAATAGGGGGAATCTGTCATGACGGATGATGGTCACGATGCAGATGAAGAATTGGGAGAGGAAGTGCCGACGGTAGAGAGTGAAGCTGTAGCTGAGCGAGCGGTGTTCGCTGAGACGGTCGCCCGTCCGTTGCGGGCCGTCCTCTACCTGCGCGTCTCCAACAAGTCCCAGGTCAACACTGACTACGACCCTGAAGGCATCTCGCTTCCGGCGCAGCGCCAGTCCTGCCACCGCCGCGCCGAACAGCTCGACAACGTCACCGTCATCGACGAATACGTCGAACCCGGCGAGAGTGGCCGTAGCACGCTCAAACGGCCGCAGTTCCAGGCCATGCTGGAACGGATCCGGACCCAACGCGACGTCGACCTGGTCATCGTCTACAAGCTCAGCCGGCTGCACCGGAACCGGGTCGACGATGCCATGACGATGATGGAACTCCGCAAGCAGGGCGTGAACCTCATCTCGGCGACCGAGAGCATCGACGAGACCCCCGTAGGCCAGCTCATGCACGGCATCCTGGCCAGCTTCAACGAGTACCGATCTGCTGAAGACGGTGCCGACATCCGCTACAAGATGGCCCAGAAGGCCAAGAACGGCGGCACCCTCGGCCGTGCACCACTCGGTTACAGCAACGTTCGTCAGCGCATCGACGGGCGTGAGATTCGCACCGTCGACCTCGACCCAGAACGAGCTCCGCTCATCCGACTCGCCTTCGAGCTCTACGCCACAGGCCAATACACGATCGACGATCTTGTCGAGGAGCTGGCCGACCGCGGCCTCACGACACGCCCCGGCCGCTACCCGGCCAAGGAGGTCTCACGATCGAAGATCTCCAAGATGCTCGAAGACCGCTACTACCTTGGGTTCGTCACCTTCCAGGGCGAAGAGTATCCCGGCCGCCACGAGGCCCTGGTCGACTACGACACCTGGGAGAAGGTGCAAGAGATCAAGGCCAGTCGAGTCCGGCCCGGGCAGCGAGACAAGAAGCACAATCACTACCTAAAGGGCTCCATCTGGTGCGGCGCCTGCCGCGAGCGTGGCGTCGACCACCGCTTCGTCCAGAGCATCGTCAAGGGCAATGGCGGCCGATACCGCTACTTCGTCTGCCGCGGCCGGCAGAAGGGTGAATGCGACGTCGGCTGGATCACCGAACAGCGCATGGAGAACGCCGTCGCCGACTGGTACCACACGATCGAGTACGGCGACGACCTCACCAACGCGCTCCGGAAGAGCATCCACGACACCCTCGCCGACAGCCAGCAGGCGACCCGCACCCACCGCGCCCAGCTCTCCAGGAAGATCAGCGAACTGGAGACCGCCGAGGCCAACCTCATCGACCTCGCCGCCGACGGCACCGTCTCCACCTACAAGGTCCGCGAACGACTCCACGACATCAAGGTCCAGCGAGCCCGCATCCAGGAGACCCTCAAGGAGGTCCAGGTCGATCTCGGCAAGGCCGCCGACCTGCTCGAGGCCGCCATCGACTTCCTCACCTCACCAGGCGACCTCTACGCCCGCATCTCCAACGCCGATCGGCGCAAGATCAACCAGGCGGTCTTCCACCGCCTCTACATCTACGAAGACCACGTCGTCGACGACGTCCCGCGAGACATCTTCAACGACCTGATCTCTCTCCAGCGCTCCTCCCAGACAGGCCCCAGCCGGCCCAGGCGCACCCAGGGTGGGCGACAGCAGCCCGCAGCGCGGCGGCATCAGCCCAGGCGGGAGGCAGCCCTACTGCAGCGAGCCATGGCAGAGGACCATGGTTCGCGTAAGACACTTATGGTGGAGCTGAGGGGAATTGAACCCCTGACCTCTTCCATGCCATGGAAGCGCTCTGCCAACTGAGCTACAGCCCCGAACGACTCGTCGATCGTAGCAGCCTCGGCCGCTCACACCACGAGGTTCACCATCCGGCCCGGGACGACGATGGTCTTGCGGGGTTCGCCCCCGT
>JANQPS010000169.1 GCA_028285365.1 Thermoanaerobaculia bacterium
GGATCCGGACTGCAGAACGCACTCGACTTCTGGGGAGAGTTCCGCAACTGGGGCTCTGGCGACATCTTCAACTGGTGGGTCACGGCTGCTCAGAGCGGCACCGCGCGGGTCAGGTCGAGCTGCCATGTCGATGTGATCCACCCCAACGGTTGGGAGACGAGCTACTACCACCTCGAGAACGTCCAGGTCACCGACTTCCAAGCTGTCCAGCGCGACGACCGTCTCTCGAACTACGCCGACGATCTGGCGCAGGCCACCTGCCAGGGAGGATTCTCGAGCGGACCCCACGTCCACTTCGCGATCTTGTACAACGGTGCGCGAGTACTCATCGACGAAGCCAACGTCGACTTCACGTCGTGGTCGCACCACGTCGGCCAGGGACAGTACGACTCCAACTGCAACCGCTCCTGGTACACACGACTGAGCAACAACCAGCAAATCTGCCCGAACTTCGACTCCCTTCCCAACGACACAGCGGCGCCGAGCGGTCTGATCTTCGAAGATGGCTTCGAGTCCGGCACGCTCCCACCGTGGCAGAGCAACTCGTAGAAGTCGACTGGAAGCCGACTGCCGAAACAAGTATCCGGAGTGTGCCTCAGCGAACCTCGATGAAGATCGGGTTCGAGTAGAACCACAGGTCCGCCCACGGATCTTCACCGAGCGGATCGACCTCGGGCTCTGGCTCTTCGGTATTCGTACCGCGCAGCCGCACGTACATGTCTTTCGTCACTGGACCGAGGCTCGCCGACATGCGCAGCACGTCACCCTCACGCTGCCACTCACGGCTGCCGAAGCGTTGACGCACGCGGGTCGTCTCGTTGCGGTCCGCATCGCGGTCGGCCACCGGACCCGTGACCTCACCCACGATCAGATCGACCCTGCGGACGCGAGGATCGTCGCCGTTCGCATTCTCTCCGGTCGGGTCTCGAACGACGATGTCGATCGTGACCTCATCGCCGGCGCTCACCGAGAGTTCGCCGCCGATACGCGCCATCCGCGACGATGCTCGGGCCTCCAACGTCAGCTCCGAGATCAAGTCCCCGGTCGTGACAAAGATCCGTCCGGAACGTAGCGCAGACAAGATCGAGTCGTAGTTACGGTCTGCCCAGACGTAGGTCTTGGAGTACTCCCCTGGCCAGAAGTCGGCGCCCCCCTCCGAGTAGTGGACGTGTGAATCGGAGTTCGCCGTAATCCACCACCGTCGTCCCTCTCCGAGCATCGAGTCCCACAGACCGCCGAGCCGAGCTGTCATGGGGTCGAACCCTCCCATGGTGCGCTCGCGGGTGTAGCCGCCGCGGGGCCGCCCAGGCAGGAACGAGCCCGCCGAGGTGCCGAGTGTGGCCGCCTGATGACCAGGCGCTCCAGCCATGCCGACGGCAACCTCCGGCGCCGTGTCGTTCCAGAGCCTGAACTCCGCGGGGTCGTAGCGGCCGTAAGTGCCATCCCCCCGTGCGGAGCGCGAAGGGTGGTTCGCAATGACGATCGGCTTCTTGGGAAAACGGTCCATCACGCGGAGCGCTTCGATCATCTTCGACTCATCGTCCCGAGCATCGTCGGAGGGGAAAGCCTCCCGACGGTCGAAAGACGACTCGAGCTCGAAGAGTCGATCCGCCTCATCGTGGCTGTGAGGGATGATCAGGCTCGAATGGTCAGCGCCCGGAGTGTTGAGCTCCAGACCGTAGAACTGAACCACATCCGGGACCAACTCCCGAGACAGCACCAGTTCGGGGTACGCCCGGTCGCGGTTCACCTTGCTGTGATTCGGACCGCCGTGATCCGTGGCCACCATCCACGACAGCCCGAACCGTCGCGCCATGAGCGCGTTCATGGGGATCGGGTAGATGGCGTCACCACCGATGATCGGGCTCGGAGGGTTTCTCGACTCGTCCCAACCCACGCTGAAGCGACTATGGATGTGGTGGTCACCCGCGATCCAACTCTGTTGCGAACTCTCTTCCTGGTCGGAATCCACAGGCCGACTCCCCGAGACCGAGGTCGAGGCGCAGGACAGCACGACCAACAAGATGACCAGGAAACCGGAGAGAGGAAAGAAGATGAACCTTCTCGCGAAGGGCACGGAGTCAGTTGCCGAATGATGGTCGTTCCGGTGGTGCTGCAAGGTCTCTCCAGATCTCAAGCCATGGTGCCGCAAGTGCGGCGTGTCCCTGAAAGTTCGGTGCGAAGGTGCAGGGCTACCGTACCC
Source organism: Thermoanaerobaculia bacterium (assembly GCA_028285365.1). GTDB lineage: Bacteria > Acidobacteriota > Thermoanaerobaculia > Multivoradales > Multivoraceae > JANQPS01. Next base: position 2,204 of record JANQPS010000169.1, read on the forward strand.
TGGAGGAGTCGTTGCCGTGCTGGCGGAAGCTCACGGCGTCGCCCCTGTCGTCGACGTCGAACACCAGGGCCTCACCCAGGTCCCCGTCGGAGCGCACTCTGCGGAACGTGTGTTCGCCTACCTTACGCAGCTTCTCGAGCGATCTGAGCGGGTCGCGAGTCGGCAGCGAAACGGCTGCCAGCCCCCCTTGCCAGCGAACCACTGCGGTCTCACCCCAAGCGGATTCGTAGAGTCCCAGATAGGGCCTCAGCTCGTCGTTCTCCTCGCGCGGCGCAGAAGCTGCACTCTCTCGGGCCGACTCGATGGCGCTCCCGAGCACGTCGTGGGCGCGTTGGACGAAGGCTCGAGTGTCGACACCCATCGCGTTGCTGGCAAACGCCACTGCGATGCCTCCAGCCGGGTCGATCGACAGCTCGCTGCGAAAGCCCGGGCAACTTCCCCCGTGCCATACGAACGTGCGATCACCCTCCCGCCTGAGAGCAAATCCCAGCCCCCAGCTCCTGCTCCAATCGGCTTCGAGCCAGTGAACGCGGTGCATCTCCCGCAAGGTGTTCGCCTCAAGGATCTCATCACTTCCCGTCTCGAGAATGCGCAGCTGCCACGACGCGAACTTCGCCAGGTCGACGACTGTCGACGCAAACCCGGCTGCCGCGGCGATACCCCGCGCCTCGAACAGTTTCACCGGCGAGCGTTCTCCGCTGCGAAGACGCCGTCCGTAGCCCGTGGCCAGCCGCTCACCCGCCAGCGACTTGGGAATCTCCGTCGTGGTGTCGTCGAGG
>JANQPS010000171.1 GCA_028285365.1 Thermoanaerobaculia bacterium
GAGCCGAGGGACCGACCAGCGCCTCGACGTGCACGGGATCGATGCAGTAGGTCGCCGGATCGATATCCGCAAAAACCGGGACGCAGCCCGAAAACAGCGCAGCGGACGCCGTCGCCTCGAACGTGTAGGCAGGAACGATGACCTCACAACCCGGCTCGACGCCCAACGCCTGGAGTGCCACTTCGAGCGCCACGGTACCGTTGCTCACACACAGCGCGTGAGGACTGTCATGGCGCTCGGCAAACGCCCGGGAAAAACTCGCGGCCCGCACATTGGGAAGCGGAAACCCGCCCCACTCACGCGAGTGCAGGGTGGCAACCAGCGCCTTCTCCTCGCGCTCGTCGAAGACGGGCCAACCGGGCCACTCCGCGGCCGCACAGACCGGACTGCCCCCAAGCAGGGCGAGCTCACTCATGAGACATTGCTACTCGTCAAAACGGCATGGCGTCGCCCAGCTTGAGTGCCAGACGATCGGTGATCCACTTGCGATCGAACCACTCGATCGGGTTGACTGGCAATCCGTGAAGCAACACGCTGAAGTGCAGGTGATCGCCACCCGCGAGCCCCGTCTCACCGGAACGTCCCAGCGTTTCGCCACGCGACACACTCTGTCCGTCTTCGACGTCGATGCTCGAGAGATGGGCGTAGAGGGTCATCAGGCCGTACCCGTGATCGAGCACGACGGTATTGCCATAGATACCGAAGTAGCGTGCCATGACGACCTTGCCGTCGTTGGAGGCCAGCACTGGAGCTCTGCGAACCGAGGCGAGATCGAAGCCGAGATGGTCCTGCGTGTCGACCGTCCGACCTTGGTAGGTGTAGGTGCGCCGCGCCGCAAACTGATCCATCAACTGGCTGTTGGGCTGCTGCATGAACACGTCACGCCAGAGAAAGCGTGGCTGACTCTGCTGGGCGAGTTGCTCGAGCTCGACGTCGTTCTTCTTGCGCAGCTGACCGTTGATCTCGAGGTACGTGGCCAGCAGATCATCACCTGCCGTGACCTCGGGTGTTCGCCCGGCGATCGCGGGAACGACCTTCTGCAGGAAGAGGTCGTCGAGACGGATCTGCGACGTCTTGAGCGGCTTCGGAAAGAAACGGTCCAGAAAGGCCGTCTCTACACGATTGCCGAGATCGTCTTCGGCGACCAGTCGCACGGTCGACGAATCAGAGACGTCGTACGGCACCGCAAACAGGGCCAGACGCTCATCCGGCGCCCCGCCAGGCAGAGGGTAACCAGGAAACCACCTCTCACCGGCCTTCACGCCGTCACGCGTCGAGCTCTCGCCGACTCGATAGACCACTACCTCGGACCCTCCCTGGGCCACGTAGATCAGATCGGAGATCACCGAGAGAGACGGCGGCACGAGCCGGACGGGCAACGTCATCGACTGACTCGCCGGACCCGGGCGTCTCAACGGACTGCCGGGTCGATCCGCAACCAGCACGAGCTCGGCGTCACCCTGAGACAGCCCTTCGATCGCGTCGCCCTTCACCTCACCATTGAGCTCGATTCGGGTCTCACGAGGTCCCCAGAAGGCCCACCACGCTCTAGGGGTGGCAACCGATTCCTGAAGCACCACCTCCAGATCGTTCTGGCGCAGGAGCAGACGCGTCGTGCCGAGCCCGCGGCCGCCGGCCTCGGCAACTCCGACGACTTTCGTCAACGGTCCGATCCCGGGCCGGTCAGTGTCGAGCGTCAGCGACGGGTCGCCGCCCACCCGCCAGATCATGAGCGCAACTCCCATCAGTGGAACGAGACTCAACAACAGAGCGAACCGCCTGAAGCGAGCTCCTCGGCTGGTCTTTCGTCCACTGGAGTAGACCTGACTCATCGACCCTCCTCGGAATCGCTCTCCGAGTCAGCTTCGCCTTCCCCACTCTCTTCGTCGTCCTCGATCGGCAACTCCACGTCGCGACCCCAGATGTGCCGGGCAAACCACTGGTAGTTGTGCCAGTTTGCTGCGAGCTGCTCTTTGGGCCTGTTGATGCCGTGGCCAAACCGCTCGTAGATCACGAGGCGGGTCTCGACACCCACGTCGCGCAAGCCCTGGTAGAGCTCGAAGGCGTTGGGAGGCGGTACGCGCGCGTCGTTCTCACCGTGCTGGATGAGGGTCGGCGTACGCGCCTTCTTGATGTTGGTCATGGGCGACGTCTTGGCGTAGATGTCGGGGTCGTCCCAGGGTGTGGCTTCGAGATAGTTGCGAGTGAAGCCGTGGATGTCGGTGTTGACGTAGTAGGTCATCCAGTTCGAGATCCCAGCGCCGTTCGAGATCGCCTGGAACATGGTCGAATTGGTCGCGAGAAACGCCGAGATGTAGCCACCTTGACTCCACCCCATGGCACCAACCTTCTCCGGATCGGCCAAACCTTCGTCGATCAAATGCTGGACTCCGCTTTCGACGTCCCACGCGTCACCGACACCGAGGTTGCGAACGTTGAGGGCGCGAAACGCAGCGCCGTATCCAGCCGAGCCCCGGTAGTTCGGCATGAGGATCATGGCGCCTTCGTTGAGCCACTTGACCATCGGATATACGCCCCGCGGCAGCAGGTAGGGACGTGAGGTTCCGGTCGGGCCACCGTGGATGACCACCAGCAGCGGCGAGCGCACACTCGGGTCGTGGTTCGGTGGGAGATGGAGAACACCTTCGATCTCGGCACCGTCACGACTCGTCCAGGTGACGAGCTGCCGACTTCCCAACGGCCATTCGGAGACCGTATCGGTGTAGTCGGTGACGACCCTCGTCGCACCGTCCGCAGCGACCCGCACCACCTCGGGCATCGAGTCGGAGCGACCGCCCACGATGGCGATCGTTTCCGCTCGAGCCGCGACGGCGATCCCCGAAACGAAATTGGCTAGCGTGTCGATCTCTTCGATCTCGAGGGTGTCCGGATCG
>JANQPS010000182.1 GCA_028285365.1 Thermoanaerobaculia bacterium
AAGTGGTCACCACCGACTTCTCGGGCACTCTTGGCTTCCGCGTTTTCGACATCGGTGTTGCTGACGATGGTGAGGACGTCGCGAAACGGTTCGAGTGGCGCCATGCTGCTCGTGCTGAGGTCGAAGACGCGGAAGCCAAGAGTGCCCGAGAAGTCGGTGGTGACCACTTCCGTTCGAGCGCAGTGTTCCTGACCCAGGAGCATCCGAAACAGACCGAAGGATCAGACGTCGAGGTCGGCACGTCGTTCGACCAGCTGTACGCGCAGCGATTTGGCCAAGACACTCCGATCCCGTCGATGCAGCTGTGTATCGAGAACGTCGACCAGTCTGGCGGCTGCGCCTATGGCTACGCCTGCGTCTACACCGACACGATCTCCTGGGCCTCGCCCACCCAGCCACTTCCCATGGTGCGCGATCCAAGGGTCGCATTCGACCAGCTGTTCGGCTCTGGCGGCACTCCGGAGCAGCGAGCGCGACGGCTCCAGGTCGACCGCAGCATTCTCGACTGGATCACCGGTGAGGTGAGTCGCCTGAAGCGTGATCTCGGAACCACGGATCGGCTTCGCCTGGATGACTACCTCGACAACGTTCGCGAAGTCGAAAGACGCATTCAAAAGGTCGAGGCCCACAACTCGAGTGGCGAGCACCGCGAGATGCCCGAGGCGCCGGTCGGAGTACCGGACTCCTTCGCAGAACACGTCAAGCTCATGTTCGATCTGCAGGCGCTCGCCCTGATGTCCGATGTCACCCGGGTCTTCTCGTTCAAGATGGGCCGTGACGGTTCGGCTCGCGTGTACCCCGAGAGCGGCGTCAACGCGCCGTTTCACCCGGCCTCGCACCACGGCGGCAAAGAAGACAAGGTTCTCGACTTCGCCAAGATCAACACCTACCACGTCGGACTCGTGCCCTACTTCCTGGAGAAGCTCAGAAACACTCCAGACGGGGACGGCAACCTGCTCGACAACACGGTCGTCATGTACGGCTCGCCGATGGGCGACTCCAACCTCCACAACCACAAACGCTGTCCTCTGTTCCTGGCGGGCGGAGCCAACGGCGAACTGGCAGGCAACCGTCACATCGAGGCGGCAGACGGTACACCGATGGCCAACGTCATGCTGAGCCTCATGCACATGCTCGGCATGGACGATGTCGCCAGTTTCGGAGACAGCACGGAGCCGTTTGCCCTCTAGTTCTCGAGATCACCTTCTGCCAGGCACTCTCGTGCACGGCGTGCACGGGTGATCAGCCGCAGTAGCCAAGCCCAGGGAGCCATGTCGATGTATCAGCGAGTGTCCCACCGCCTTGACCTCTCGGTCGGCCACAGGGCCCTGCTGCTGCTGGTGATCCTGCTGGTTCCGGTCTCCGGTCTCGCCACCGCGAGTAGCACAGCCTTCGACCTCGAAGTGGCGGTACGCAGCGGCAACGTCGCTGACGCGCGAGAGCTCCTGCGGCGTGGTGCCGATCCCAACGCTGCCCGCGGCGATGGGACGACGCCGCTGCACCTGGCCGCCGAACGGGGTGACACGGAGCTGGCGAAGATGCTCGTGGTGGCGGGCGCCAACGTCGAGGCCACGACCCGTCTCGGACGATTCACCCCCCTCCTCATGGCGGCACGTCGTGGCAGTCATGAGATCGTCGAGCTTCTGCTCGAAGCCGGTGCGCCGCCGGACTCAGCCTCCGCCAACGGGACCACCGCACTCATGTTCGCAGCTGGCTCAGGCAGCACTGCGGCCATCGACGTGCTGGTCGCGAGCGGTGCCAACGTCGACGCTCAGGAATCTCGTCACGGCCAGACACCACTGATGTTCGCCGCGGCCGCTGGACGTGCCGAAGCCGTCGCCCGACTTCTCGACCACGCCGCTCAAACCTGCCCGACGACCTCGGTGCGCGACTACGCCCTGCAGGAGAAGAACGAGCGCGCCAAGAGGATGGCCAAGTATCGCGGCGAGACGGCCAAGAAGGCGGAGGAAGCCAAAGGTGAGCTCGCTCAGCCTGGCAACGAGGCGACGGGGCGACCAGCTGCTGCAGCGAACGCGCAGGGGCGCTCCGAAGCCGCGCAGGCGACCCGAGCCGCCGCCGACCAGCCCGCTGGAAAGCGCAAATGGTGGCGCCGCGACAAACAGTCGAAGCCCGCCGAGCGTCCCCGTCCGCTCAGCTACGGCCAGCTAGTCGGCAAGCAGGGGGGATTGACAGCACTTCACTACGCGGCGCGTGACGGTCACCTCGACGTCGTGAAAGCTCTCGTCGAGGGTGGCGCCCATATCGACTACCCGTCTGACGGCGATCACTCCACGCCGCTGCTCATCGCATCGATCAATGGCCGCTACGACGTAGCCTCGTACCTCCTCGACCAGGGCGCCGATCCGAATCTCGCCAGCCGCGCAGGCGCCACGCCGCTCTACGGGGTCGTCAACGTGCACTGGGCGCCTCACTCTTTCTATCCCCAGCCGAGTGACCAGAAAGAGTCGATGGAGTACCTCGAGCTCATGGAGAAGCTGCTGATCGCGGGCGCCGACCCTGACGCGAGGCTGGAGAAGAAGGTCTGGTACACCGGTTTCAACTTCGACCAGTCGGGCGTCGACGAAACCGGGGCCACCGCCTTCTGGAGAGCCGCACAGGCCTGCGACGTCGACGCCATGCGGCTGCTGGTCGAGTACGGCGCAGATCCGACGATTCCCACGCAGGTGGTGCCCGAGCGACGGTCTCCCAACGGTCGCAACGCCGGCAAAGACCTCGACAAAGACGCCCCCGAGTTGGGTGGCCCGGCGGTGACGCCGCTGCAGGTCGCGACCGGCGCGGGGTACGTGGGCAACTTCCACCGTCTCGCGCCCGGTGGCTTCCTGCCCGCGGTGCGCTACCTCGTCGAAGAGCTCGGCCAGGAGGTCGACACGGCGGACCATCGCGGCTACACGCTCATGCACAACGCGGCGGCCCGTGGTGACAACGAGATGATCCT
>JANQPS010000078.1 GCA_028285365.1 Thermoanaerobaculia bacterium
CTTGCTGTAGACCGGTTGATCTTCGACCGACAGCTCCGAAACGACCTCGACTTCACCGGGCTCGAGCTCCTCGTTGGGGTCTTCCTGGAAACGGAAGTACCAGCCACCAGCGGCAGCCTCGAACACCATGGGAGCAGCCGGCGGTTCTCCTGGAGAGCCATCACCCTTGCGTGCCCACTGTGCGGGAATCGAGTCTCTCACCTTGTCGACGGTGCGGCCGACGGCGGCACCCAGAGTCGCACCGTCAGCGGCGGCTTTCTGGCGGCTCAGTTCTTGAAGCTGTTGATCCAGATGGATCCGAGCCTCGTCCTCGATCTGGCTGAAGATCGTGCGCAGGCGATCGTAGTCGTCGGCGTGTAGATAGATCTGGTACAGAGAGGGAGCGAGAGTCTTGGTCAGCAGAGGCTCCAGCCCTTCTCTCATGTTCTCGCCGATCGCGAGGATGATCTCTCGTGCCAACTGCCTACGCACCACTAGGACACCACTCCATCCTTGTCGCTATCCACAATCGCAGTCCATTGCCGCTTTCCGCGCCGGATCGTCGACACCGTCGTTCTGGTCACCATCGGCTCGACCCTCTCGGAGTCGAGTCAGCTCCGGGGAACCTGCTCCACGCCGTCTGACTACGAACTGCCCACCGGCCGTGTTTCATGCTAGCGCACGGCTCGAACTGAGCCGTCACCGACGACAACCAGACGCGCGAGCGCCGCGATTCCGTCTCCGGCTCGTCGCGACGCCCGCCAGGTCGTGAGGCGGGTGAGGAGCCCGCCTACTGGGCCACCAGGGTGACCACGCCTGCATAGCCGAACAGCGCCTTGGTGTCGTCGTATCTCTCGCCCGAACCGCGCGGAGCCCCGAGGGTCACGACGACGACGTCTGCGAGGCCTCCTCGGGCCGCCGACACGAGACACTCGCCGGCAAGCCGGGTGGTACCCGTCTTGACTCCATAAGCGCCGCGGAAATAGTCCGAGCTCGACGGCCGCAGGAGCCGGTTCGTGTTGCGAATCGTCTCGGTGGATCCGAAGAACAGGGCTCGCCACGTCGTCCGCTCGGTACGCACGATCGTCTGAAAGAGCTCGTGCTCCAACGCGACCCGCGTCAGCTGAGCGAGATCTCGCGCCGTCGAGAAATGACCACACACCGAGCTCGAGAAGTCGAGCGCCGGACAGTCGGCGGGCCTCATTCTCTGCGGGTCCCGGCCGTGCGGATTGGCGAAGCGCGTTCTCGTGAGGCCGAGCTCTGCAGCTCTACGGTTCATGCGCGAGACGAACGCGGACTCACTGCCGGAGGCCAGCTCGGCAAGGGCAACCGCGGCATCGTTACCCGATGGCAAGAGCAGCCCATAGAGCAAGTCGCGCACTCTCACGAACTGCCCGCTTCTCAGGCCCATCTCGGAGCCACCCGAAGGAACGTCGTCGACGGCCGCAGCGTACGAGCTGATCCGAGTGACCGTCCCCAGACTCAAGCGTCCGCGCTCGATGTCCTCGAGAATCAGCAGCGCGGTCATGATCTTCGTCGTGCTCGCGATCGGCCGTCTCTGGTCGGGATTGAGCACGCCGATCACCCGTCCGAATCGCCGATCCACGACGATCGCGGCTTGAGAGCCCTGCAGGCTGGGCAACGCGGGTTCCACGGGCCCCACGAAAACGACTCCTGAGTTGGTCCGCGAGCCGACGTCCTCTCGCGGAGAACCGACCACGAGCTCGGGCCGGCCACTACCATCGAAGTCCCCAGCCGCGAGCACCGTGCCGAACTGGTCGCCGGCTTCTCTTCTGGAGTTCCAGCCGGATTCGTCCAGGAGGTACTTGCGTCGTCTCAGATCCCGATCGCGATTGCCGAAGAAGACGCTGACTCGCCCTGCGCTGGTGATCGGATCGCGATCGATCTGCCCGGTGTCCTGAAACGGGGCTCCCGCGATGAGGTCGTCGAGGCCATCGCGATCGAAGTCGTCGACCACGACGGAGAAACCGAAGTACTCGTTCGCTCCGGGATCCAACAGTGGTGTCGCCTGCGCAAGCAGCGACGCCTCGTTGGTGAGGCCTCCGACACCACCGTAGACGATCGTGACCAGACCCGCATCCGCCTCGAAAATGTCCTTGTAGGGAACTCCGACCACGAGATCGGCGAAGTCGTCTCCGTCGACGTCTCCCGTCGCGAGCACCGTGCCAAATCGATCAGCGGAGCTCGCCACAAAACCCAATGCCGGAAGATCGATTGCGACACTGCCCTCTCCCGTCAGGCCCGCAGCCGAGCCATGGAGGACCACCACCACACCGCTGTCGGCCACTCCAGAACGGTCTTCGTAGGGAGCGCCCACTGCCAGGTCGACGTCACCATCGTCGTCGAAGTCACCTGCGGCTAGCGCATAGCCGAATGAGTCGCCACCTTCGGCCGTTTCGGAGGCCAGGTCGGCCTGCGAGAAGACCTCGCCATGAGCCGGAAGCAGGCCCGCTCCCGATCCATAGAGCACGGCAACCGCGCCTGCGGCGTTCGAACCCTCCTCACTCGCGCCGGGAACACCCACGGCCAAGTCGTCAAAACCATCACCATCGTAAGAACCGGCAGCAAGAGACCAGCCAAACAGGCTCTGCGCCTCCACGTCTCCCCCGGCGAGCTCGGCGTCGATGATCTCGGAGTTGGCTCCGTCGAGACCGCCTGGTGCGCCGTACAGAACGATGACCGCGCCGGTGTTTTCCAGGGCGCCGTCGTCTTCGGACGGCAGTCCAACCGCCAGATCGTCGACGTCATCGCCGTCGAAATCCCCTACCGCGAGGGCGTGTCCGAAGCCGTCGTAGTCCTCGTCATCTGCACCGGGAACGTGGCGCTGCGCGAACCACCGTGCCCCTCCACTTCCCGGGCCACCCGGACCACCGTACGACACCGCAACGACGCCGTTGTTGACTGCGCCGTAGTCCTCGGCTCGGGTCCCGATCACGACATCGTCGTAGCCGTCGCCGTTGAAGTCACCAACCGCTAGCGCCGAACCGAAGCCGTCGTTGGCTTCGTCGTTCGCTCCGACGTCTCGCTGGTCGATGACCACCGCCCTCGGAGGCGCAGCCTGCACAGCTGCGACCAAGAACAACGTCAGGAGGCCGTAGCTCCACCTCCGGGCAACGCGTCCAGTTGAACCGACACCGGCTCCCGAATCCTCGTCTCCGTCACCACTTGCGCTATCGCGCCCGTGGTCCAAACACACCCCGACTGTCGTGCAACCGCTCACACTCTTCTCCTCTTGTGCCCACTTCTCGACCAGAGCGCATGTGCGCTCGAGGCGGAACGGGCGTTGACGAGGGGTGTGCCAGTCGGCCGACACGACTCGCGGGGACGAGTCCGGGTGTCAGTCGCTCCAGAGGATCGCTCGTTCGAGCAAGGACTTTGAAGCAAGCGCCGGGGAAGATCCCGGGGAAGATCCCGAAAAAGAGAGCCGAACGTTTCGCACGTGCCGCGAACACCTTCGTGCTCACCTTTCAAACACTGAGATATACGCCGCGCCCGCCCGAATCGCGCCACCCTCATCGGCTGCGCTGCAGCTGAGCGCCTGCCTGCAACCTCAGCATGTTCGCTGGACGCTCCCGGCGCGTGATCTACGGCTTGCGAAAACGATAGACGAACCGATCGCTCTGGCGACGGATCGACGGGTCGAACACCAGCAGCGTCCGATCGTCGGCCGGACTCCTGAGGACGTCGCTCTCAGCCTCCAGGACAAATCCCGCAGCTTCTACCTGTTCGCGAACCACACCCTCGTCGACACGGTACAGCTCGTTGCTCGTCTTCGCGAGCTCTGCTCCTGACAGAGCGGAGTGATCGACGATGCCGAGGACCCCACCCGGCTCGAGGGCATCATAGAGGGTCCCCAGCAACGTTTCGTGTGAGATCTCCGGCCATCCCCCCTCGATCGGCTGCAACCAGATCGTGTGGTAGCCCAGGACGAACACCACGACGTCCAAAGACTCTGGCTCCAGTCTCAGCTCCGGAAGTTCGATCTGCAGTCGGGTGACGTTGGCCAGTCGGCCCTCGACGAACCGCTCCTCCAGATTCTCGAACCGCGATAGGTAGGCCTGATTGTTGTGCGCGATGACTTCGCCGTCGTCACCGACGATGCTCGCGAGCAGCTCCGTGTAGTAACCGCTTCCCGACAGGAGATCGAGAACTCGCATACCCGGCTCGATCTGAAAGAAAGCGATGACCTGGTCGGGCTTGCGGCCAGCATCGTCAACCAGGTCCGCCTCCGGGCGCCCATCTCTTGTGACCGCGGCCTGTGCCAGAGCCAAGTGATCGATGCCGGGCGGCCCCGGACCCTCGGCAGGCTCGATCCCGGCTGGTGGCTGTCCAGACCTCGGCGCACAACCAAAACCAGTAAGCACCAAAGCGATCAGAACAAAAGGGGCGACTCCACGAGCCCACCGCCCCTCGAGGGGCCCAGAACCGATCGCTAGCGCCTTCACATTCACTCCTCGTGCAGGGTGGGCCATGGAGCTCTTCGAGAGCAACGGTCGCCGGCCAACTGAATCCGAGTCACGATCGCTGCAGGTTCTACTCGTACGACCTGAGACCCCTCGAGGTTGACACTATACCCCCCTTGGGTATCATCGATATACCACCAGGGGGTATCCCATGTCCATGCAAGAAGAGACCCGCGCCAATCTGCTGCGAAGACTCAGTCGCGCCGAAGGCCAACTTGGCGCCATTCGCCGAATGGTGGAGCAAGACGAGTACTGTGTCGACGTCCTCATGCAGATCGCGGCAGTCAGAGGCGCACTCGGCAAGATCGGACAGATCCTGCTCGGCTCCCACGTCGAAACCTGCGTCGCCGAGAGCATGAGTAGCGGCGACGAGAGGGCACGTCAAAAGCAGGTCGAAGAGCTCGTTGACGTCTTCTCGAAGTTCGG
>JANQPS010000247.1 GCA_028285365.1 Thermoanaerobaculia bacterium
AGGGACTCCTCCCGCCTCGACGCCTGATCCACCCGTCATCACCCTGCTGTCCGCTTCGCCGTCCAGCCACGACTCAGCGGGTGGCACGTCCAATCTGACTTGGTCCGCAACCGACGCGACTGACTGTCAGGGGACGCCCGCATCGTTCATCACCGGTGGTGCCGTTAGCAACCTGTCTCCCGGCGTGGACGTGAACGTTCTCTCCACCACCCTGTTCACCTTGACATGTACAGGACCAGGTGGAACGGATCAGCGCAGCGTGAATGTCACGGTCGGGGCCCTGGCCGAGACCGCCTTCAAGAAGTGCGCGACAGACCAGGCACTCATGGCGGACGACAGCATTGTGTCTTGCGACGACTTCGAAAACTCGTCTGGCTTCGTGGAGACGTGCGGTGGTGGCGGACAGCCCTGTTGCACGAACGATCCCACGGGACTCTGTCAGGCGAATGGTGCCGGGCTCAGCAACCCCAATAACGACAACTGGCTCACCAGTTCTGTCGGCGGTGGCTACGACAACATCTGGTTCGAGGAGCAGTCTACCCAGGGAGCCCCTCCGTTCTTCATTAGCGATGCAGGGGAAGGCGCCAAGGGGACGACTTACGCCGCCGAAAACAGGATGTGGCGGGCGTGCGATAGCGATTCGCAAACCGATGCGTTTGGGCGTTACGTACTCGATCAACCTTACGACCATGTGTACGTCCGATTTTACCGCTCTCATCCGTACAACGATGGCGGGAACAACGACGACAACGGGAAATGGGTCACGTTCGAGGACGGAGTGGGTGGTGGCCCGCAGCTCGGAATCCTGAAGCACGACACTCCTGAGTTCCTGTCGTTTAACCAGATCATCTCGGACACGACAGGGTCGGAGATCGACAATCTCAGGCCAAACATCAGCACCCCTTCGGGCTTCCAAGGAGTCGGAGCGACTAACTGGTGGTACTTCGAGGTCCACATTGAGGTGGGCACGGACGGGACCTACCCGGGCTGCAACGGGGTGCTTGAAATCTGGGCGGACGACTGCGGCGCAGACCAGATTTGCACCGGTACGCCCACGTTGCGCACGCGGTACACGGACGTCTGTTACCAGAGCAAGACCAATTCGCCTGACGCGGTGAGAGGTATCTGGTTCGAGAATTGGGGGAGGCCCTCCGATTGTGGAACCGAGCGTCTGGACGAGGTTGCCGTGCGTGACGGCGACCAGCTCGATGAGCAGATCGGGTTCTAGGGAGTATCGAAGTGGCCAATGAGAACGGGAACGGAAACGTCGACAAGTGGCTCGCGCGGATCGCGGCGGCGCTCATGGTGCCAGCCGTGTGTGGTGGGTTCATAACGGTCTTGGAGGTACGTGCCAACACCGTGAAGATCGAAGAGCTAGAGGACGACGACGCGAAGCACGCAGACGAGATCGATCGACTCGACGACGCGGTCCGAGAGGTTCCGCTCGTCAAGAAGGACGTCGACTACATACGTGAGAGCGTCGACGACCTGAATCAGAAGTTCGACAGGTTCCTAGAGGCCCAAGATGAGTCGTGAGGCCTTCTCCCCTGCCGAGTTCGACGCGGTCTGTCGCGAGCTCGAACGACGCTGTCCCTGGCTCAGCCAGACGAGCGGTCGCCGCTCCGTGGAGCGCAACGCAGCCGTGGGTGGGAGCGAGGAGTCCAAACATCTCTGGGGCATGGCCAAGGACTACGTGGCGTCGGAGTCGGGGATGCAGGCGGGCCTCGAGGAAGCCCGCAGCCTTGGTCTCTGGGCTCTGGTTCACAAGGGGCATCTCCACGTACAGGGCGCCGCTCCGGGTCCGTTCCCGTCGTGGTGGCTAGCCAAGTACGGCAAGGACGTTTTGGCGGCGTAGGGCCGCTGGGGAGTGAGAGGATGAGTGAGGCAGCACGCGCGCCGAGTGGCGTGGGAGAGAACATCACGTTGCTGGCGCTCTTTGGAGCGCTGGGAACCTGGCTCGCTGGACTGGTAGACGATGCCAGCCTCCAGCAGGTCATCACGATCGCGACGATGATTCTGGGCAAGGCGATCCAGATCAAGGCGAACGACTGGCTGGGCGGGAACTTCTTCGGTCTGGCAAAGGGGCTGGCCGTCGTGGCGCTGGTCGGACTGGGGCTCTCGACGAGTACCCCCGCAGTGGCCGCAGAGCGCGGACTGGTGAACGACGGGACGATCGATCTTCGGGTTCTCGGCATCGGCAAGAAGATGTTCGTGGACTTCGGGGTCGCTGGGATCGGCGTGCGTATCGACCCCAACGACCCGAGCGAGATCGACGCTGAGCCCACGCACATTTCCACGATGGCCGCTGGCTGCTCGTGGGGAATGTCCGAAAGCTTGCTGGGTCTGGCTTGCCCGGAAGACTGATCGCGAGCCTCGTCGCGCTCATCCTTCTGGGTGGGTGCGCGAGTGGAGGCAGCAAGTGTCCCCCGTGTGACTGCGGGGGGCACAGCTCGCCCAAGGTGCAGACGCTCGCAGAGGGGGTCACAGGGCCGTGACATTCAAAGAGATCCGAGCCCTCTTCATCATCGTCGTCCTGGCGGGCGTCGCCTTGCTCGGGTTCTGCGAGCTGAAGAGCGCGAAGGCTCAGGAACCCGAGACTCGATACGAGCTCGAAGTCGAAGGCGTCCGCCACGTCGTCGGCTCGCTCCAGGACGGTCTCGGCCCCACAGCCCGCTTCTATGCCGTCAGCCCGGATGGCTCGGAGATCGACCTGACCGACGCGGCCTTCGGGCACTTCGTCGCAGACGAGTGTCCCTGGGACGTGGACGGGGATGGCACCGTGTCCCTTGCCGACGTCTCCCAGGTCTTCATCAAGGCTGCCACGGTCACAGAGTGCCCCTAGTTTCCCCGGGGTGAGAAAGCGCTTGACCTTCTCTCTGTAGAGGGCGGAGAATCCTAGAACCCTAGGAGGATCCCCCCATGCGCACTCTCGCTGTTCTGGCCGTCCTGCTTCTCTCTACCCAAGCCCAGGCGTATCTGATCTCACTCGACGACAAGACGTGGGGTGAGGACTCGATCACGCTCGATAAGGGCACTGGCCTCGAGTGGCTGGATGTGAACATCGGGGCGGGTCTGTCGTACAACGACATGCTCAAGGAGACGAGCGCGGGCGGGAAGTTCGACGGGTGGCGCTACGCATCGTTCTTCGAGGTGCGAGACCTCTTCAGCACCGCTGGGATCCCATGTCTCGGTCAGACGCCTCCCGAGCCAGATGGCCGCTGCGGGCGTACGGGACTCTTCGTGCGAGATGAGTTTGCCAAGCTCACGGTCGAGTTTGTCGAGATGACCGGGGTCACGAGCGTCGACGAGTTCGGCGAGATCTTCCAGATTGCCGTAATGGACGACTTCTACGGGTTAGGTCAGCAAGACCTCGGCCTGAGGGACACCTCGGTCATCAACATCTTCCCAGGCCCGATTGCCCGCATCGATCACGGAGAGTCGGGCTCACCGCTCGACCGCCCCTCAGAAGGCCACTGGCTCGTCCGCGACGCCTCATCCCCCATACCCGAACCCTCAGCGGCTCTCTTGTTCGGTGTGGGGCTACTTGTGGTGAGGTTGCGGTACCGTGCCGAATCCTGAAAGGCCTGGATCGCAATCGCAGTAGCGAACGGATGGCTCGCCTTCGTGGTAGAAGGTCTTTAGTTCAAGTCTGGCCGTATCCGGGTGGCAGAAGAGCCGACAAAGGCCTCTAAACTGGGGCCTGGGTTCCCCCTCCGAACACCCCAGCGCCAGGAGGGTGAGGGCTACTAGCGCTTTCCCCATGCCATGATCTCCGCTTTGCCTTTGTGGAGCATCACTGTGATCGTGGTCGCCTCTGTCGCGACGCATCTCGAAGGCGTGAACGCTCGACGCGCTGCGCGTGGGAGGCCGTTGTCTACGCGCTCGATGACAAAGTCTGGAGCCGTATTCGTGCGAACGTGGTAACCGCTGTAGACTTCGACAAATTTCGCATCGATCGAGCACACGACGAACCCGGTCTCGCTTCGATAAGGCACAGCGTACAGCTGGCCTTCGCCAGTCCTCTGGACGACCGGATCACTCTCGGGCGTGAGCACCACGGTCTCGGTGCCAGCCGACGCCGTGAAGGCAAGCATGGCGATAGCTAGTGTGAGCACTTTGTGCATCGGAACTCTCCTCCGTTCCCGATCGCGAAGTCATTCCCCCCACACTTCCAATAGCAACTGCGTAGGGGGTCCGTGGCCCGGAATGTCTTCGTGTAGCCCTGCTCGATACACCGGCTTAGCAGTTCGCTGGCGTCGGAGTTGGCAAACTCGAAGGTCACAGCCCTGGGGCAATACTGTGCTCCTGGGAGTGGGGCTGCGGGGAAGTCAGTGGCCCGCGCCACCCCCGCGCAAGCTAGGAGGGTGAGGAGGAGTAGGGCTAGATGTACGGACATCGGATCTCTCCATCTCTTCGGGCTAGGTGCCACGTGTCGCACTTCGGGCACAGCCGCACTTCAGGCTCGTCCCGTCGAGGCGAATCGGCTGACGTGGTGGTGCTGCGACTCCCGCCGGATGCGGCGGCAAGAAAGAGCATCCCCAAGACGACCCACTCCATCCCCTCTCCCCTCGCTCAGTCGGTGGTGGGCGCTTGCTTGAGCCAGGTTTCCAGCTCTTCGATGCGGTCAGATGCCAGCATCATCAGCGACACCATGTCGAACACGGACTTGCGCTTGCCGACGCGAAGCTCCCGCACAATGTCAAGCGGGCCCGCGAATATCTGCTGTGGCGTGTGTCTGAATCGCTTGGCCATCTGTCTCTCCGTGGTGGGTCTGGCGGTGGGGTTAGTCGCGAATCCCCATGATCTTTGCCGCTCGGGACGCGCAGTGATTTCGGAAGTCAGCACACAGCTCGTCGATCTCGTCTGCGGTCAGCTCCCCCACATCGATGCAGGGTCCTTCAGGATTGAAGCCTTCCTGACGAGGCCGAGGCTTCATCTTCTGGCGTAGGAAGTTCGGCCACTGTGGCATGTTGTACTCGACCTCTCTGCGCATCCCTCACTCCTCCCAGCGCCAATCTGGCGCGTGTTGGTCAGTCCTTGGGCGGCCAGGGAATCCCGAAGTCGCGCCGCTTGATCTTGGCCATGCGACCGTCAGGATGGTGCCAGACGATTCCCTCGCACACGACATCCCCCAGCCATTCCTCGAGACCTTCGTAGCTGCGCGGAATCGGGCTGATGTTCCGATCGAACTCGGCTCCGTGAGGACAGAGCTGATGATCCGAGAGGCGATGCGGATTGCCGTTCGACTTCGGTCCCAGCAACTCGTAGGTGCCATTCGGCGGCGTACTGCCGAGCTGGATCTCATCCCACGCTTCCCAGTGGTAGCGGCACGACGGGTCGCCACGGGTGCAGACAAGCCAGCCGTGCCCCGATCGCTGGGCGGGGTCGCCAGTCCAGTGAATCCAGCCCTCGGGCGGGTCCCCCTTCTCGGACTTGTGCTGGTGCCGCTTGTAGAGTTGGCCGTCGATGACCGCACAGGCGCTCCCGTCCAGCTTCTCCGTGGGGCGCCCCTCTCCGTCGAGCACCCACTTGCAGTCCGGGTTGACCTCGCGGGTCAGCCGCTTCGGGTTGTCGGGATCCCTGATGAACAGGGTGGGGATCTTCTGCATCTCACTTCTCCTCGTGTCCACCGAGCCACGAAACGCCCGGTCTTGACCGAAAACGGACGGAACGCCGAACGGCGATTCCAGAGTTACTTCGGGCGCTTAGCGGCACTGCTCCGCAGCCTCCGAAGCTGGGGGTCATATCTCGATCCCCTGGTCTGGATCGGGACAGGACCGCGTGCGCACACCCGGCGGGATATCGACGCACCGCACCTCGACGCGCTCCCCGGGCAGACCGGTGATGCGCATCATCTGACCGGCCGGGCAGTCGGGCGTCTGGATGATCTCGTTGTAGCCGTAGACGCCGCCGGGCTCAGAGCAGGCGAGGCCCCACACACAAGCTGCACACAAGACCAGGAGCCGAGCTATTCGGCTCTCGTAGCTCTCAGAGCACCTAGAGTGGGTAAACCACTTCCTCCCCACGGGTTCGAATCCCGTTGGGGATGCCATCCTGCGCCCTGTGCCCCTCGAATTCGAGGGTTTCACGGGGAACGGGATCACCGCACACAAGCTGCACACAGTCATGATCTCAGCACCCTCACCACGGCGCGTTTCTCGAGCTGGGCGTACTTCCGTGTCGATCGCACGTCCGAGTGACCCAGGATCTCCTGGATCGTGCGTTCGTCGGCGCCCTGCCTGAGCCACTTCGTAGCGGCCGTGTGCTTCGTTCCTTCGTAGAGACCAACGTCCACCCCCACCGCCTCACACGCGCGCTTCCAGGTGTCCCTGACAGCGCCGTGGGACCACCTCCCACCGCGTGGGTGTTCGAACAGGGGTCGGCCTTTCAGGCGTCCTGAGCGCTCCACATGAGCCTCAATCCAGCTCCCCAGCTCGACCGGGACGGGCAGGCTCCGTTGTCTGCGGGTCTTCGTAGGGCCGATCGGCGCGTCGGCTGAGAGTCCCTGAATGGCCCGTCCGACTCGGACCCACAGCTCACCGTCCTCGTGGTAGAGGTCGGACACGTCGAGCGCCCGGGCCTCTCCAGGGCGCAGCCCAAGCAGGGCCAGACCGAGGAACAGGCCACGCCGAGGCTCGGGAATGGCCTCGAGTACGGCGCTCTGCTCAGAGTCGCTGAGCGTGACGGGCTTGTGGTCAGTCGTGGGGACAGTCGGAAAGAGGGGCGGTCGGTCGAGCACCCCACGCCTTACCAGCCAGCTACAGAACGACCTGAAGGCCCCGAGCACGTTTCGCCGGGTCTTGGCGGAAAGCTCTCGGTCGGCCAGCCAGTTGTCCCAGTCCTCCAGGCTGGCCGCGTCGATTTCATAGACCCCGCGTCCCTCCCAGAAGTCGAGCTCGCCGCCCTCGCGCGCGTACCGCCGGTACTCCCGCACGGTGTTCGGGGAGCGATCCCCGTTCTTGACTTGGCGGTCCTTGGTGGCCAGCCAGTCCTGATAGCGGCCCAGAACGGGGGCGCGCTTGGCGGTCGCGGGCAGCCAGGGCTCGAGGGCCGCGTCGTAGTTGTTGCCGTTGCGGGCCAGACTCATGTTGATCTGGTCGAGCACGGCGTCGGCCAGTTTCTTGGACTCAAGCGGGGCCCCGCCGACACTGTAGATGAAGCCGTAGGGGCGCACGTCGATGCGCCAACCTGCCCCACGCTCCCGGCGCCTCACGGCACCAAAGACCTTCTCTCCACGGGCCATCGCGGCCCACGTTACGCGAGCGGCCTTCTGGATGGAAGGGTGGGGGGCGGTAGACACGCTACGTGGCCTCCATCGCCTGTTCGGCCAGCACGCCCAACAGCAACCGAAACGCTGCCGCAGCTTGAAATGGGTTGGCCGCATTGCCGAGCAACTTCAGCCTTGCAGAGCGGTCCAATTCGGCGGGAAACCCATCACCCACTCCCAGAACCGAACGGGGAGGATCCCATTCCCAGCGATCAGTGCGAGCCGCTGGTATGCCGGCCACTTCAGCATGGAGGGCGAGTGTTGGTTCTGTCGCGTCGTGATAGTGGGCAAGTAGCCACCAGCGCCGTCGGTCGTCGGGGGCACCCACGTGGGCGGAGGAGACGGGGGCAGCAGCGCATCGATATCCGATGGCTGCAAGATCGTCACACGCTCGCCGAATAGGCCCGGATTGTACGTTCTCGGCGAAGACATAAGTTGGGGTTCCTTCCCGGACAATGCGCCGCATCTCTGGCCAAAGATCCCTTGCGACCTTACGACCGCGACTTGCCGTGCTGAAGGGCTGGCAGGGAAAGCCGCCCGACGCGATGTCGTATTCGCCGGGCTCGATGTGCAGGTGGTGAATGTCCCCGACCACCAGACGTGACGCTCTTCGCAGAATCGGCCAGCACTTCTGGTTGATCTCAACAGCTAGCTCTGTTCGGTAGCGAGGCACGCACATACCGATGCCCCTCTCGAGGCCACCGATCCCTGCAAAGAGAGCCAGCCCGCGCATCAGTCGAGCTCCCGCCACGGGATGTCAGAGCGGTTGAGGCGGGGCATCTAGGCGGGGTCCCGTTCCTTCTGCGCAAACGCCACAACAGCCATCAGACTTGCCTTTACAGTTTCGCTGTTGTGGCACTGCTTGAACATCAGGCAGGCGGCGTACGGGTGGTAGGCGTCTCCGGCCACAGGCATCCCGCACTCGGCGCACGGCGACATGGTGCGTCCCTCGGCTGTGCGCATCCGGCCGTGGACCGTGAGGTACTCGCTTCTCATTCCCCCACCCCTCCTTCAACGACCGGAGAGGGGTCGGGGATCTCGGGGGCGGCAGCATCAGCCTTCTCTATTGCCAAGTCGACCGCCGCATGGAGGTGCTCTCGGTCAATCCGACCGTCGTGAATCAGGGTTGCTAGCGAGTCCACCACCGCATGAAAGACATGCTCGTTCAGATACAACCACCGAGCCCGCTCACTAACGCCCATTACTCCCCCGCCTCGCTGGCCGACATGGCGGCGTCGATGGCTTCGCGCAGGCTGTCTGCGTCGGAGACTCGATCATCCGGCGTGTTCAACTCGATGCATTGTCCTTGCTTCGACTCGTACGAGAAGCATGGATGCGACTCCAACCAATCGATACGTTGCGTATCCCGCCGCGCCTCGTCGAGCTGATCCACTAGTCGCTCGTTATCTCTTACGGCGGTACTAGCGATGTTCTCCAGCTCCCCCACCCGCGCCTCCCCAGCGGCGATCCTCTGCTCTACTTCGAGCAGCTCTTTCTCAGCTGCATGTCTCGCAGCCTCCGCCTGCTGGAGCTTCTCGCGGAGGGCCTGAACGGCACCAAGAATGGTGGTGCCCTGTGTTAGGTCACCAAGTTCATCGCTCAGCTCTCGCAGACGTTCGTCAGCGTTCCCCCCGTGCCAGTACGGGCAGTTGCATGCCGGGATGTCGCAGCGCCGGTAGCCCTGCATCTCGATGAAGCCGAGCGCATGTCGTAGCTCTTTCCGGAGGTGATCAACCTCCGATCGCGGCGCAAGGAGCTTGTAAACACTCGCGTTCCTGTACCGCTCCAATTCCTCACGCTGGTCGTCGTAGTATTCGGCGGGAACGAACGGCTTTGATTGAATCCCTGGCACCGCTTGCTCGGTGTAGAGCGCGCCGACCTTGCGAAGCCAGATTCTCGGCGTCGGCCCGGAGGCGGGGGAGTCACTTTCCATTGTCATGCTCCAATGTCGCAGGTCCTGGTCCTATGATTTCTCGCCACCTTGGGTTGTCATCGAAGTACCAATACCCGCAGCCACCACAGCGAAAGTCCAATCGGTCCTTGTAGCTGTACCACTCGGTCACACCGCAGCGCGGACACGGCTGATCAGCAAGTAGTGGCTCGACTCCATCTGAGCTGAAATAGCGGGGGTCTGTAGGATCGATTGCCATCTACTCCCCCTCTTTCCAAGCTCGATACGCCTTCGCGACGGCGACGATGGGGCTGTCTGCAACCTCTTCTCCATCAATCGCGTCAAGCTCCCACTTCATGTCTTCGCGTTGTGTGAGTCCAGGGCAAAGGTCACCACCCATTTGCGCAGCCATCTCCACCAGCATCCTCCACCCCAACGCCTGCCCGCGTTCGTCGTCGAGAAGGTCGGGCAGCTCCAGAGTCCATGAGGCGAATGGATCGATGATCTCTTGGCCCGGGCGCAGCCACGCGTCCCCGCGCTTGCGCCACCCTGCGACGTTCACCGCAACCCACTGGTTCAGCTCGGCGTGCTCGTCAGCCATCGGACCCTCGAATGGCGTTCAGGACTTCAACCATTCCCTTGATCGCTTCATCAAGCCCGCAACGCATCATGTCTGTCATGCGCGGTCCGTCCGGGTGGTCGCAAGCTGCAACGACGCGATCGGCTGACTTAACCAGCTCATCCACATGCGCCACCTTCAGCGCCAGGGCGGCGTCGGCTGAGGGGTCGTCGGTTGGCGAGATCATGATCCGCATGCGGTTCTCGTCGTCGTAGAACTCGTGCCACACCCCACGGTCAGTACTCGGCTTGTCGATTCTCCAGTTCATTCCGAGTCCCCACGGCGGGCTAGCTCTTCGCGGAGAGCGTCAATCTTCTTCTCTAGATCCTCGAAGTCCCACTTGACTGCGAGGGCGAAAGCACCAATGAGCAGCACAAGCAGCAATGTCGCCAACCAAACATCAGCCATCGCCAGACCCTCCCCTCGCCAGCGTGGCTTCGATGCGGTCGATGAACTCCTGCCCGATCACATCCGCGTCGCTGTCTGTGTATTCCCCCTCGCGTACACGACGGATGAAGCCGACCACCTCCCTCAGAATCTCATCGCGTTCGACTACGCCTGCCTCTGCTGCAACACATCTCGCCAAGAGCCTGCTGTAGGGGTCTTCCTTTAGAAGGACCTTCCCCCTATCCATTTCACCGCTCCCCCCGCTCATACGCCTTCATGATCTTCCTTCGGTCGCTTCTTGTTCGTTCCGCAGACGCCGGTGAGCAGGAACATGAAGGCGGCGTAGGCGACACCGATCCAAGTCGCCGTCTCAAACACGCTCACCGCCCCACTTGTCCACGAGCGCGTCACGCTCCTTCGTGTACTGTGCTGCCCGCTCTTCGTGGAAGCGCTTGAGGCGCCAGTGCTTCAAGGCCTCCTCGGAGTGGTGGAGGATGCAGGCCTCGAGCGAGTGCATCTTGCTGCGAGCCAGCGCCTCCTCCGCACTCGACGGCTTGTCCTGGGCGGCAAGGTCGTAGACGCTGAGTACCTGCTCGGACCTCATGCCGCCTTGCCCTCACTCCCCTCACCCGGATCCTGATTGAAGTCCTCCTCCGAATCCTTCGGCTCCCACGCAAGTGCGTAGGCGGTGATGTTGGGCAGCTCGGAGCGGGGGAGGTCTTCGGGGCGCTCGACCCCGAAGGCCGCGAACTCGCGCATGATGTCCGCGCCGACTATGGGAGCGTCCGCCACATCCATGTCCAGCTCCTTCAGCCTGGACTTGATGGCGAACTTCACCTTCTCCATGTCGGCCTTGGTGAGCGT
Source organism: Thermoanaerobaculia bacterium (assembly GCA_028285365.1). Taxonomy (GTDB): domain Bacteria; phylum Acidobacteriota; class Thermoanaerobaculia; order Multivoradales; family Multivoraceae; genus JANQPS01. Next base: position 11,029 of record JANQPS010000247.1, read on the forward strand.
GGCCGGGGGGGCCTCTTCCCCGGAGTCGAGCCACTTCGCGAACGTGAACCCGAGGTCGTCCTCACCAGCCTTCTTGAAGACCTTCTCGGCTAGGTCGTCGCAGCGAGTCTTCGAGACGATGCAGTGGAACTCGTGGTTCAGGTCGCAGAGCACGTCGAACTCGTACTCCATGCCCTGACGCTGGATGGGGGCGAGGCCGATCTTGCGCGGGATTTTCTTCCCGCCCTTGTCCTCGAGTACGTACTCAGTCTTCACGCGCATGGTCACGATGACGTGGCACGCACAGTTCATGATCGCGTCGATCATGCGGTTGTGGATCGGAGTCACCTCGCGCCATCCAGACGTGAAGGCGTTGTTGCTGTTGGCCCGCTTGGTGGCGTTGTCGACCATCTCCAAGGCACCGCCTGTGCCTTGCCAAGCGTGGCTCAGGCTGTCGATGATGAGGACGTCATACCCTGCGTCCTCGGCATCCCCGATCGCCTTGATGTACGCCTCGGGTGAGAACGAGTCGAGCTCGCACACGTCGAAGTCGAACTTGTCTGCGTACTTGCTCGCGCTGCCCCGTTCGGAGTCGATGACAGCCACCCGCTCGCCCAGTGCCTTCGCCACACGGAGCGCCGTGTAGGTCTTTCCGCTGCCACTAGGGCCCACGAGGGCCAGACGCCCCTTCGCTTGCTTCTTGGTCGCTTTCTGGAATGCCATCGGGGGTCTCCTCAGTTCCAGGGGTTCGCGTCGGCGTCGGGCTTCGGCTGGCTCTCGCCACTGCTGCCGCCACCATTGCCGCGCTTCTCCGTCGAGAGGAACACCACACGCTGCGCCCGAAGATCGGTGGCGCGACGCTTCTCCCCGTCCTTCTCGTACTCGCGCGTCCGAAGGGTCCCGGTCACGAGTGCAGCATCGCCCTTGTTGAGGTACTGGGAGCACGCCTCAGCCGGCTTGCCCCACACCGCGACGTTGAACCACTCGGTGTGCTCGCCGCCGTCCCACTTCTCGTTGCAGGCGATGCTGA
>JANQPS010000276.1 GCA_028285365.1 Thermoanaerobaculia bacterium
CGCGGACCAGCGACCACCACGGGTTCGAGTAACCCTGGCTTGGCCACGATGGGCCCTCTCCAGTCAGTTCAAGAGTCCCTGACGCTCCCAGCGAGCCGCGGCGCAGACGATGCGACGGCACTCGGGGTCGTCCCCCGCCTCGAAGCCCATGGCAGCTGACGTCGAGTCCATGACGAGAGCCCGGCCCGCATCGATCGGGGGCCGTTATCGGATCGTCGAGCAGCTCGGCGCTGGCGGCATGGGAGTCGTTTATCGCGCTCTCGACCGTCTCAGCGGGGACCACGTCGCTCTCAAGAGTGTTACGGCCGCGGTGGAACAGCTCGACTTCGCCCACGGCGCGCCCGACGGGTTGACGATTGCCGAAGCTCGCCACGATCTCGGCGCGTCGATGGACGACAAGACCGTCGTTCTCGACCCTGAGGAGACACTCGCCTCGCCCAGAGGGACCGCGCCGTCGCCGACCCCGGCCCCCAGCAAGATGCGTGCGTTGGCCAACGAGTTCAAAACGCTCGCCTCGCTCCGTCACCCGAACATCATCAGCGTCCTGGACTACGGCTTCGATCGCGATCGCAGCCCCTTCTACACCATGGAGCTCCTGGAAGACTCCCAGACCCTTCTGGAGGCGGCTCGCCAACGAAACTTCGACGACAAGATGAAGATGCTGGTCGAGGTGTTGCGCGCTCTGTCGTACCTGCACCGGCGGGACATCGTCCACCGCGACCTCAAGCCCGGCAACGTCATGGTCCACGGCGAGGTCAAGGTCCTGGATTTTGGCCTGGCCGTGCGCGTCGGTCACGACAAAGACAGCGGCGGCACTCTCACTCACGTCGCCCCCGAGGTTCTCAAGGGCAAGCGCGCTACCGCCGCGGCTGACCTCTACGCGGTGGGAATCCTGGCCTACGAAATGCTCGCTGGAAGGCATCCGTTCAGTCGCCGACAGCGCTCCCGGCTCATGCGAGATCACCTGTCTCGCGAGCCCGATCTCGACTGTCTGGGAGTCGGAGATCAACTCAAGGACGTCATCAGGAGACTCCTCTCCAAGAGGCCTCGCGAACGCTGGCAGAACGCCGAGGAGGTGATCCGAGCCCTCACGACAGCCGCCGAGGTCGACCTTCCGACCGAGACGGTCAAGACCCGTGAGAGCTTCCTGCAGACCGCCGAGTTCGTCGATCGCTACCACGAGCGGGCGGAGCTCGTTCGGGCACTTCAAGGCGCCGTAAGGGACGGTCGCGGTGGCATCTGGCTGATCGAGGGAGAAAGCGGCATCGGCAAGTCTCGACTCCTCGACGAAATTCGCACCGAAGCCCTGGTGCTCGGGGCCGCCGTAGCCCAGGGACACGCATCACCTCATCGCGGCGCTCACCACATCTGGCGGGGGCCGCTCCAGCTCCTGACTCTGAACACGCCTTTGAGCGACGATGAAGGCGGCGTACTCCAGGTGCTCTTGCCCGATCTCGGACAGCTGCTCGAGCGAACGCTGCCCGAGGTCGAGCTCACTCCCCAGACGGCCCGGGAGGAGATGCTCGGAGCCATTCGCTCCGTGCTGGCCCGCCAGAAATGGCCAACGCTGCTGTTGCTCGAGGACCTCCACTGGGCACCGGACTGTGTCGAGGTTCTCCAGGGGCTGTCTGCCGAGTTGAGCAACGTCCCCCTCGTGGTCGTCGCCACCTATCGTGGTGAGGAAGCCGTCGATCTCGCAGAGACACTCGCGAACAACCAGACGATGCACCTCGAGCCACTGGCAACGGGCGACATCTCAGACCTGACCCGGTCGATGATCGGGCCGCAAGGAGACCAGCGCGAGCTGCTGGACTTCCTCGAAGAAAACACGGGCGGTAATGCCTTCTTCATCGTCGAGACGGTCCGTGCATTGGCCGAAGAAGCCGGCGGACTCGGCCGCGTCGCGTCGAGCCAGCTGCCCCGGACCGTGCAGGCGTCCGGCATCGACGACGTCGTTCAACGGCGGCTTTCGCTCGTCCCGACAGAGCACCGCGGGTTCGTTCGACTGGCGGCGGCCCTCGGGCGTGAGCTCGACGTGAGACTCTTGGAGCGACTCACGGGAGTCGAGCAAACGAGCAGTGGTCTCCGAGTTCTGGAAGAACTCGCTCTCCTGGAGATTCGCGAGAACGTCTGGCGCTTCAGTCACGATCGGTTTCGCCAGGCACTGCTCGAAGAAATCGCCGATGACGAGCGCCGCCAGCATCACCGCTCGATCGCCGAGGCAATCGAAGAGCTGTATGGAGCCACGGACGACACGGCAACCACCCTGGCTCACCACTTCGGGCGCGCGGGCGACCTCGACAGGGAGACAGGCTACAGCGCACAGGCGGGTGCGGCTGCGCTGGCGCGCGGCGCGTACCGCGATGCCATCGAGCTCCTTGCCCGTGCCGTCGACAACTGGCCTGCTCTCTCCGACCCGGATCCGGAGGCTGAGCTCGACGTCCTGTTGCGCTACGGCTCGGTGCTCATCGCCGCGCGCGGCTGGTCTGCCCCCGAAGTCAAGGCGACGTACGATCGCGCAGTCGATCTGGCCCGTGAGCTCGGGCGTGAGCTCCAGGTCGCGCCGGCGCTGATCGGGCTGGCGAAGTTCCACTACCTGTTGTGCGAGCTGTCGAGAACGAGAAGCCTCTCCGAACAGTGCCTGGAGCTGGCCGATTCCTCGGGAGACCCGATCGTCCGACAACACGCGCTCTTGATGCTTGGGGAAGCCGGTGTCTGGGTAGGCGAGTTCTGGAAGGACCCCGACTATCCCGAGAAGATTGCCCGTCTCCACGACCCGAAGCAGGCGCCACTCCACATCTCGCTCTTCGGGCAAGACAGCCTCGTCACGAGCATGGTGTCGTCGTCCTGGGGGACGTGGATGCTCGGCTTGCCCGAGAAGGCCCTGGAAACCAGCAGGGAGGCCATGGCGCTCGCCCGCCAGGACGACAACCCGTTCTCGCTAGCGATTGCCCACCAGCTCTGTAGCTGGCTACACCAGCTGCGACGCGAACCGCGAGAGACCGTCCTACACGCAGGCCAGCTGGCCGAGCTCTCGCAAGAGCATGGCTTCGTGGCTTTCGAAGCCATGGCCAGCATGCTGCATGCCTGGGGTATGGCTCAGCTCGCGCACCAACGCGGCATCGGCAGCCCAAACCAGGGCACCAAGACAGCCGGCACCAAGGTCTACTACCTGGACGCTGATCCGGACGCCACGCTCGAAGCCGCCATTCGCGAAACGAGCCCGCAGGCCGAGGTCGAGCGCATTCGCGCCGGACTCGAGCAATGGCACGGCATCGGTGCGCAGTTGGGCACGACCTTCTATGTCGCTCTCCTTTCCGATGCCTGCCGAGTCGCGGGTGACGCGGAGACAGGTCTGGCAGCGATCGACGGAGCCCTCGCACCCGAGAGTCCCCTCGAGGAACGCTGTTATCTCTCCGAGCTTCACCGGCTGCGTGGTGAACTGCTCCTGCAGAAGAGCGCCGCGCCCTCCGCCATTGAAGCGTCGCTACGCACCGCCCTGGAGATTGCCGGCGAGCAACGCGCCCGAAGCTTTCAGCTCAGAGCCGCCACCAGCTTGGCGAGCTTCTATCAGCGAAGGGACCGGCCCGAAGAAGCACGCAAGGTGCTCGGCGAGATCTATCAGTCGCTCGTCGGGCACGGAGCGACTCACGATCTGCGTGCGGCGAGTTCCCTGCTCACGACACTCGACACCGAAGCCTAGAGGTAACGAGAGGAAGCCAGGACGATGAGAGAGCTGAGCCGGCAGGACCTGGAAGACATCGCTAGTGGCGCCTGCATTCTCGCGAGCGGCGGTGGCGGCTCGATCGAGATGAAACGGGGCCTGATCGACTTTCTCGTCGAGAACGGACCGGTCACCCTCGTCGACATCGACGAAGTGGGCGACGACGAATGGCTCGCCGTGTCTGCGCTGGCGGGCTCCCCGCTCGCCACGGCAAGAACCGAGCCGCGGACAATGGCCCAGATGTCGACCCGAGCCCTCGACTCACTCGTCCGCAACAAAGGCATCCAGCTGTCTTATACGGCCGGCATCGAAACAGGCGTCGGGAACACACTGATTCCCATGGCGACGGCTCTGGAGAGCCAGGCCCGAGTCATCGACGGCGCTGGCGCCAGGCGCAGTGTGCCGTCGCTGACCATGTGCACCTTCGCAGACCTTCCGATCGCTCCCGTCGAGTTCGCGAACAGCAACGGTCGAGTGGTGAGCGTGGACGTTCCGAGCGCCGAAGAAGCCGAAGAGCCGATGATGGCAATCGTGAGTACGCCACAGTTCGGGACCCTCGGAGGCCTGGCCTTCTGGCCAATGCAAGGTCGCACCGCAAAAGCCAACATGAGCCGAGGGACCGTGACATATGCACGCCAGCTCGGTGAGACCCTGCGCCTCGCCCAAGAGCAGCAGGTCGACGTCGTCGAAGCCGTCCGCAACTACCTGGACGGCTACCTGCTGTTCGAAGGAACCATCGTCGATGACACCGAGAAGACCTCGGGAAGCTTCGACTTTCAGGTCGTCACGCTGCGCAGCTCCGACGGTGAAGAGCTCCGGATCTACGTGCAGAACGAGAGTCTCCTGGCATGGAGCAGCAGACTTCCGCACCCGGTCGCCATGGGCCCGGACCTGATCTGCTACCTCACCAAGGACGGCCAGCCATTCTCGAATGCCGATCTCCATCTCGAGTCGGTGGCAGGAAAAGAGATCGCCATCATCGGCGCACGCAGCAGCGAGCACCTCCGAGTGCCAGCGATCGAGAAGAACTTCCTCAGCGCGCTGCAACAGCTCGGCTACGGCGGACCCTACGTGCCGATCGAGGAACTCCAGTGCCTGGCGAGCCCCGACGAGCGACCGACCATTCGGAGCCCCTCCCAGCCGGTCGAACGCTGGTGGCGAGCCGGCGTGAGCCGCTAGGCGGAGTGCCCGACCTGCTAGAGTGCGACCAAACTTGTGAGCATTCAACCGGCTGCGATCGCTGCTGGAACCAGTCGACGACAATCCCGAGTCGGCGGGAGACTCCCGTTCGCCAGTCGACTCTCACCAAGCTACTCCGGGGACAACGATGGCAAAGAACTTTCTCATGGTCGGTGACGACGGAAGCGTGTACCACATCAAGGCGAGTGATCTCGGGAAGGTCGCGACCAAGGTGCCGAAAGAAAACCTCTCGGAAGACGTACAGGCTCATCTCAACGAGGCGACCGGCGGCTCCTGCAGCGGTTCGGGCGATGCCGTGTCCCACATCATCGCGACGAAGTCCGACATCATCGTGAGTAGCAAGGCAGACATCATCGTCGCCGGCGAGTCCGACATCATCACCCACAGCAAGGCCAACATCATCGTCTCCGAGTAAGGCGACACCACGTCTGCGACGACTCGGTGTCATGCAGCCGAGGGACGACTCAGCAGACGGGGCGGACCTCGCGCTCCCGTGGGCAGGCCGACGAGCGCTCGAGTCCGCGCCCAAGGGACACAGCGGTGGCACGCACAGGGTGGTTGCGCCCGAACAGACGGTCGCAAGGGTCACAGGTCTGTTGCCGGGGCTCGGCATCACCCGCGTGGCCAACGTCACCGGGCTCGACTCCATCGGCATCCCGGTGGTCATGGTCTGCCGCCCGAACTCGCGGGCGCTGTCCGTTTCACAGGGAAAAGGACTCAGCGTGGCGGCGGCCAAAGCCTCCGGACTGATGGAGTCCATCGAGTCGTACCACGCGGAACGCATCACCCTCCCACTCAAGCTCGCCAGCTACAACGAGCTGCGCTTCACGCACGAGTTGTGCGAGCTCGAGGGTCTGCCCCGACCCGAGCACAGTCGATTCGACGCCAACTGGTGCATGTTGTGGATCGAAGGCACCAACCTCCTCGACGACTGCCGACGCTGGCTGCCTTTCGAAACCGTCCACAGCGACTTTCGAGTACCGGCTCCGCAGGGCAGCGGCGCATTTTTCGTGAGCTCCAACGGCCTGTCCTCAGGTAACCACCTCTACGAAGCCATCAGTCACGGCATCTGCGAGCTGGTCGAGAGAGACGCGAGCTCCCTTTGGCACGCGCGATCCGAGGATCAGAGAGAGGCGAGGCGACTCGACCTTTCGACGGTCGACGACCCAGGGTGTCGCCACATCCTCGATCGCTACGCCGAGGCTCGAGTCGCGGTCGCCGTTTGGGAGACGACCACCGACGTCGAGTTGGCGGCGTTCGACTGTCTCGTCGTCAATCGAGATCTCGACCCCTTGCGTCCGCTGCCCGCTGCTTTTGGTGCCGGCTGCCATCCGGCACGTGAGGTGGCTCTCATGCGCGCACTCACCGAAGCCGCTCAGAGTCGACTGACATCGATCTCGGGCTCGCGTGACGACATGGATCGACCCGGTCACGAGCGCGCCCATGATCTCGACACGCTACGCAAGCTCGTCGAGCTCATCACCCGGGAGCCCCTTGCAGGTCGCCACTTCACGGACGTGCCGACGGCGTCGAACGCGACTCTGGAGGAGGATCTCGTCCTGGAGCTCGACTGCCTCGAGAGAGTCGGCATTCGGGAGGTCCTCACCATCGACCTGACTCGGCCGGAGCTCGAGATCCCGGTGGTCAAGGTCGTCATCCCCGGGCTCGAGACTTCCCACCGTCTACCCGGCTACGTACCCGGGGCACGGG
>JANQPS010000326.1 GCA_028285365.1 Thermoanaerobaculia bacterium
TGGTAGTCGAGGGTAATCCCCTGGAGCGTCTCGTGTCGACTCTCGACGTCGTGGCCACTGTGATCGGTGGGCGCGTGTTCGACGTCGAGGATCTGCTGGAGCCGATCGAGTGAGCTCGTTCGACTGCCGGCACCGACGTGATGTCGGGCGATGTCCGTGACGTGACGATCTGACTCTGCTGAGCGATGGTGCCTGACGAAGCCGTAGATTCGGAGTCGCGCAGCAGCGATCGGCTGGGCAACCGTGGCCGGTGGGTGAGGTTGGTGCTGCTCGCTGTAGGTGCGGCGCTGCTGGTGATCACCCTGCGAGCCGTCGATCTCGGACAGCTGATCGACGAGACGCGCGAGCTGGGCTGGCGCCTGTTCGTCATCGCCGTTCTTCCGGCGACGATCATGCACGCCGGCTTCTTCGCAGGCTGGGCCCTGGCCCTTCGAGAGCGAGTGAAGCTCCGGCCGTTCCTTGGTGCCTATCTCGCGGGCGAGGCGATCAACGTGTTGACCGGCCTGGCTCAGATGGGGGGTGAGCCACTCAAGGCGACGATCATGCGACCCGTGCTCGGCGGTGAGCGCTCGGTAGCGTCGGTCGTCGGCGCTCGCACCTTGAGGACGATCTCGCTGCTCGTCTTCATCGCTATCGGCTTGGGGATCGCGGCTCGAAGCGACGTTCTGCCGGCGAGCTGGACACGTTGGCTCTGGTTTGGCCTGGGTCTCCTGGTCGTCGGGGTGGGTCTGTTCTTCTGGATTCAGCGCAAGGCTCTGACGTCGCGGGTGATCAGGCGGTTGCCGGGAACCCGAGGTCAGCGCGTTGCTGCATTGGCGGTGTCTCTGGAGCGGATCGAGGCGGCCTTGGAAGAGAGCTATGGCTCGGGTATCGGGCGCGTCGGACTCTCGGTCACGGTTCAGCTGTCGGCGTTTTTGGTGAGCTCGCTCGAGGTGTACCTGCTCTGCCTCTTGGTGGGTTCGCCCGTCTCGATGGTCGATGCGGTGATGCTCGAAGCGATCAGCATGGGGCTCACGACGATCCTGTTCTTCATTCCGGCTGGTATCGGGGTGAACGAAGGTGGGCGAGCGGCCCTGTTCGAACTGGCGGGGCTGGGATCGTCCTTGGGCCTCCTCAGTGGGGTCGTGCGTCGTGCCAGAGAGGTGCTGGTGTCACTTCTGGCCCTGGTCCTGGCGGCTCTCCTGCTCCAGCACCGGTTGTGGAGCCGACGGGATCGCGAGGCCCTCGAGAGGGCATCGACCTCCTCGCGTGAGCTCTGAACGCACGGCCGACGCGCGAGGTGCGAATACACTTCGCCCTCTTCGTGATGCGAGTTCACCAGGTCAAGACGCCGCTCTCGAACAGCTACGTGGTCGAAGACGGTGCCGGAGTTTTTGTCGTCGATGTGGCGGCGCGCTGCCACGGCTACGTCCTGGGCCACCTCGAGGAGGAGCTGGGTCGCCAACCCGAAGATGTCGAGCTGGTCTTGTGTACACACGACGACATGGACCACATCGGCGGGTTGCGGCATCTCGCCCTGGCGTGTCGAGCGTCGCTGGCGTTGCCCCATGCGTCGCGCTCACGCCTGCGCAAGACCTGGAACGATCCGGGTGGCTGGTTGGTGCGCATGGGAACGTCGATGGTCGAAGCCACCCGGCCTCGTGCGTGGAAGATGTACGCAAACCCGGCACGCCGCACACGCTTCGAAGGACGCCCGCGCAAGCGCCTCGATCTCCCTCGCCGTGAGGTTGCCCGTCAGCGGCCCGCCCATAGGTTGAGGCACGGCGAAGAGCTCCCTGGATTCCCCGGCTGGAGCGTGATTCACACTCCCGGACACACGTGGGACAGCTGCTGCTACTACCACGAGTCGTCAGGAAGTCTGCTCTCCGGTGACACGCTCCTCGGCAGTATTCAGAAGAACCGCCTCGTGCGCCCGTCGATATTCTCCAACCTGGACCAGTTCAAAACGTCCATGCGCCGCCTGCGCGAGCTCGACGTCAGAAGCGTCTACCCCGGTCATGGGAGCGCATTTCATGGAGAGGATCTGTTGCGCGGGTTCGTGAAATAGCCGCGAGGGCAGTTGCGTCAGCAACTGCAAAAGCAACCGGCAGGGTTGCCCAACTCGGAGGGTTGCCGCTCTCCAATCGTGTCATCCTGACGGAGTGCCGGCCGATGATGCTCGACGGCAGCAGGAAGTTGGTCCGGCGCGGAGGAAGGATCTCGCCCCATTCGGACCGAGAATCGACCTTGAGGCCGTCGTTGCGAGCACACGTCCGCTGCCCGCTGTTGAGAAGTGGAGAAGGTCTCGTCGAGCAGGGCGGCAACTCGATGTCCTCTGCAGTGACAGTCGAGACACTCTTGGGGGCGATCGAGTTCCTACGCGAAGGTCGACTGGACGAGCTTGTCGCCGAGATCGAACTGACCAGCGGAGTAGGTGTGGGCCCGTCTACGGGCGCGACGGGTAGCCAGGTGCTCGCCGAGGCGCTCGTGATCGTCCGAGGTCATCTCCAGCTGAGCGTGCTCGCAGATCGTGGCCACGACGCTCAGCGGATCGGCGGCGAGCTCTTCGTAGTCGATGTCGAGGAAGGCTGATTCGCCGACGCGCTCGCGAACCGTGCGAGCCCGCGCGAGTCCGGCAGCGCTGTAGTTGAGCCAGAAGCGACCGAGCTCGACCGGATCGACCGTAGAGCAGAACGGCGCTCGAGCCCTCGCGGCGAGGCTACAGACCGAGGGAATCGCCTCTTGCGGCCGGCGGTGACAATGCACCACCAAAGCGTCGGGGAAAGTCTCGAGCAGAGCGTCGAGGTGCCAGAGATGGTAGGGCCACTTGAGGACCCACCGTTGGTCGGTCGGGCCCGCCTGCATGACACTCAGCTGTTGGGCGAACAAGCGATAGGCCGGTCGGAGATCCTGCTCGAGAAGCCACCAGGCGTAACTCTTGGCCTCGGTCAAGAAGAAGGTCATGGTGCTCACGCCGGCGTTCTCGAACAGGAAGAGACACTCTTCGGGATCTTCGGCACGGATCTCGTGGGCATCTTCGAAAGACGGAGCGATGATCCGGTGCAGTCCGCGATGCACCGCGGTCTTGCGAATGAGGTGCTTGTGGGTCTCCGGCCGAGCCGCCTGGACGGGGTCTCTGAGTTGCCAGTAGTAGGGAGTCCTGGCGTTCTCCAGACCTCCCATCAGGTGGTGGAGAAGCGTCGTGCCGGTTCGGTAGAGACCAGTGACGAAGACCGGCCTCTGAACGGATGGGAGGTTCGCACCTTGCTTCAGCGCTCTGACGACCTCCAGACGGGCTCCGAGGTGCTCCACCAGGTTTGTGCGGAAGGCGTAGCGTCCGAACGGAGTCAAGCGACCATGACTCTCGACGTCTTCGAGTAGACGCTCCAGGAACGGCCAGAGCTCGCCGCCTGCCCAATCGCTGCAACCGCTCCGACGCTCGGCCAGGTGGACGAGCTTCTCGAGACTGAGGTCCGGGACGGCACCGGGAACGATGCGCCAGAGCCGATTGAGCAGCCTGATCGGTCGGCGAGCCTGGACGATCGGCTCTCGCGACGTGGAGGTGTTGGTGGGTTCGCTCACGGGGCCGTGGTGGAGTCGACTCGCGCAGAGGCGCTTGCCAGGGTTCGTGGAGAAGGGAGCTCGAAGTCCGGGCCGCAACGACTGGCTGCTGGAGAGCGACCATGGAAACGGACGAGGCTCTCCATGGTTTCAGGCTCGAAGATCGCTTCGAAGTGCTCGCCGCTGACGTTGACCTTGCGTTCTCCCAGAGCTCGCAGCTCCTGTTGGGACAGCCACTGCTGGCTCTCGAGCGTCGCGTGGCCGTCGCCGCGCGCGACCAGGAGCTCGCGAACGGGTCCGGGAAGATTGCGGGCGGCCTTGTCGGTGGGAAAAATCAATCGAGGCCGTAATTCTGACTCATCGATGATCGCGCGGATGGCCGTATCGTGAACCTGGTTCTGAACGAGCAGGTAGTGAGTCGGCGGAAAGTCCTCGACGTCACGAGCCAGCAGATCGTGAAGCGTCTTCGTCCGCTCGAGGGCTCGTCCGAGGTATTCGAGTCTGGCAGTTGCGTCTTCGTAGAGATCATGCCGTGCGCGACGCTCGATCCGGCGCTCGGAAGCTGGTGAGAAGATCGACCACCCGAGGCGCTGCCACGTGGCGGGGTCGAAGAGATCCACGTCGACGGGTTGTCCGTGGAGGTCGACGAAGAGGTCGGTGCGCGAGACCGGCAGATCCTGGAGGGCGGAGCGAAACGTGAACACGGCTTCTGGCTTGATGTGTCTGCCGATGGGACTCAGATATTGGCGTCCGCGATCGATCTCGCGCAGCGTGCGCAGGGCGCCACCGTTGGCCGTTCCGACCAGCATGATCGAGTCGACGTCCAGCCAGTCCAGTCGTTTACCACGGCCAGCGGCCGAGTCTTCGAGCGAGCTCGCGCCGTACTTGAGGAGGTACCGACAGATGTGCGCGCCGTTACTCTGGCAGACGAGCGACACGCGGAGTCGGTCCTCGCCGCGCGCGTGCCTCAGCCGTTCGAGAAAGGCCGCGAGGGTCGTCACGCTGTGCAGATTGTCTCGTCGCCAGTCGTAGCTGAAGAGGAAAAAGTCGTCGTCGACCCCAGGCGAGTCGAGGTCGCCTCTCCTGTAGCCGTGCGCTTCGAACTGCTGAGCCACGCGGCTGTAGACCTGACGCTTGTAGAACAGGAGCTTGACGACCTCGACAGGGCCGTCGGGCTCCAGTTCGCTCTCCCCGTCGAGCGCTAGCGCCAGTCGATAGCCGTGGTCTCGTGGCAGGAGGACGTTGAGGCCCGAGCCCCACAGCAGCCGTCCGGTCTCCTGGTCGATCAGACGGCTGCCCAGGATGCCCGGTACGAAGATCACGGGGTGACCGGGCGGCTCGCAGGCAACCGGAGTCGCGTCGAGAGCGAGCCTCCCACCGGTGGCGCAGCCTCCCATGGTGAGAGCGACCGCGATCAGCGTCGAGACGCCGAGCGCGCGTCGCGCCGTCGTGGACAGCTGCCCAGGACAGAGTGACGAGAGTGAGCGGATCACGTTGCGTTCGGCGAGATGGAGATTCGTGCGCAACAGCGCGGGTAGCCATCACCCGGTGCCGGGACTTCGCGACACTAGCAGAGGAGACCCGGACACCTGGTCGGCTTCCGGGCCTCTCTCCGAGTCGGCTCCAGGTCGAGGTCGTACCTCGAGAGGTTCCGCGTCAGATCTGATACCGAACCCAGATCTTGAAGAAGAACATGACGTAGGACGAGCAACCGAACTTCTCCTGGTTGGGCCCGAGCTGGAAGATGTCGATGATCTGCTCACAGGAGCAGCCAGCGGTATCTTCGAGGTCGAAGCTCAGCCACGTGAAGCCACGTCCGGTGTCGAACTCGGTGTCGCCGTCGACCAATGCCCAACGGTTGCGGCCCAGTCTGACGGTGGGCACCGATTCGGGGATGGACGTGTCTGCACAGAAGTCCTGCTCGTCCGGGATCGTGTCGGCGTCTGCGTCAGCCACGGTCGACAGCGTCAGCACCAGGCCGTCGTGGTCCGAGGCCCTGAGTGGCCCAGGTTCGTCGATGGCTCCCTCGGAGGCGTCCGCGTTGCCGCGACCGATCTCGACGTCGAGTACGAACGGCACGAGGGTCTCGCTCACCAGAATGTGGTCGAGCACCTGGGCGCTGCCGTTGAACACGAACGTGTACTGGTCGGACGTATCGAGCGCATCGACCAGATTGATCAAGTTCGGATCGACCAGGTCCGGACCGGACAGCAGGTTGTCGGATGGATCGACGTCACCCTTGATCTGACCGACCACGTCGACGTAGCCGTCGGTGAACTGAAAGCCGTTGAAGTCGCCGAGCACCACTAGTTTGGCGTCCGGCGACGAGGATTGGACGTCTTGTGCCATCTGCGCCACCGACTGGGCCTGGGCGAGGCGCTTCTGGCGGACCCGATCACCGTCGACGGGGTCGTCGATGTTGTTCAGCGAGCGCTGGTGGATTCCTAGAACCGCGATGTCGAAAGGCTGAGCACCACCCGTGTAGGCGCCTTCGAGGAGCAGGGGCGGCCGATCGTGCAGGAGCGATCCGTCAAAGGCGAAGATCTCGTCAGCGCCCAGCTGAGTGATCGCCGAGACCGTCACCAGGTCGGAGACGAGATAGCCGACGTCGATACCGCCCAGGTCGTTCCCTTCGATCAGGTACGGCGTGTAGCTGACGCTCGGGTCGTCCAGGGCGATCTGGTCCGCGAGATCCTGTAAGACACCGAGCTTCTCGACCTCTTGAACGGTCAGGATGTCTGGGGACTTCAGGACGTCTCGGATGTGCGCCGAGGCCTTGTCCAGCCGCAGCTGGTAGACGACCGGATCAATGACCCCGCCGCTGCCGTCGTTGACGTCGTCGAACAGACGGAAGAGATTGAGCGTACCGATCCGCAGCTCTCCGTCGAGGGAAGGACTGACGGCTTCGGGAAGTTCGGCGTCGTCGACGACGAGAGTCGTGGGCCAGAGCTCGTAGCCGCCGAACTCGAAGCCCAGCACGCCCGTCGCCGCAAACGTCGAGCCCGCGTTGATGACCCGGTTGGCGAGTCCGAGACGGTCCGGATCGAGCTCGAAGACCTCGGGGTTGCCGTCCCA
>JANQPS010000342.1 GCA_028285365.1 Thermoanaerobaculia bacterium
CGGGACGCGCTTGCCGAGGGATGTCGGTGGCTCACGAGCGAGACGGCTGCGCCTCTTCCGCGCATGCCGCTAGTGTCTTACAGGAATCTGAAGTCGCAGGGATTTCGTCTGGCCTACTTCCGTGAGTCCTGGAACCTGCGCTTCTAGGTTCACCCGCAAGCGTCCACGAAACTCGACGACAACCAGGGAGTCGACGATGGCACGAGGCAAACGATCGAAGGTCATGGGGCCGGCAACCGAGTCGCTGCGCGACGCGTGTCGCGCACTTCCGGGGACGACCGAAGACATCAAGTGGGAGAAGAACCTGGTGTTTTCGGTCGGCAAGAAGATGTACGCCGTTTTCGATACCGATGGCGACGACTTCAGCTTCAAGGTCTCCGAAGACGCCTTCTCGGTGCTCACCCAGATGCCAGGCGTGAGTCCAGCGCCGTATCTCGCCCGCCACCACTGGATCGCCGTCGAAGGCCCAGAGGTACTGCCGCACGACGAGGTATGTGACCTGCTCGGCGAGTCGCATCGCATGGTGGCCGCGAAGCTGTCGAGCAAGCTGCGCCGGGAGCTGGGCCTGGCCTGACGAGAGTGGCGGAGGCGCTGGTCGACATGTGTCGATGTTCGAGATGTAAAGACGCACACTGGACGGAACAAACGGTGACGTCGCTCTGTTGAGGAGCGCACCAGAGGGGAGATTCGATTCACTGACTCGACTCAACGGATGACGCTTCGATGAAAAGCAGTCGACACCGTGTCGTGCCTGGCGGCGCTCGGCGAGCCTTGCCGCTCGTGCTGTCTCTTCTCATCCTGCTTGCGGCCGGTGCGCTCGCGTCCGGACTCCTGGCGGGCCCCCTACTCCAGGAAACGAGTTCTCAGACCAGCACTTCCGACACCATCACCAACTTCAGCGGGACCTGGGTTCGAGACGAGCGGGAAAGCGACGACCCGGAGGAGAAGGCGAGCGAGAGTAGGAGTCGCTCACAGCCTGGCGGGTTTTCCTGGAACGCGGGGACGCCGGGGGGCAGCATCGGCCGCCCGCGAGGTCGACCCGGGCAAGGGGGAGGTGGTCCTGGTGGTGATCGCGATCCACTGGCTTCCTTGACGCGTGGACTCGACGTCCTTCGAATCGATCAGAACGCCGAGCTCGTGAGAATTCGTGATGCCCGGCGCGAGACGCGACTCGTGATTGCGGACGGAAGCACCTTGAGTGATGGCCTCGGGGGGCGCACCGTCGCTAGATTCGATGGGACGTCGTTGGTCGTTCAGACGACGTCTGAGCGAAGCACGAGAACCGACATCCTCACTCTCGAAGACGCTGGACGGCGCCTCGTCGTCACCACGGACATCCAGGGCTCACCGAGGCTCGGCAGTTTCGAGTTCCGCACGGTGTACGACCGGGTCGAAGGAACCGGCCGCGAGCCGACGGACGATCCGCTGCTGCCTCCAGTCGGCACGGTCACCTCCAGAACCACGGACGCCTTCGGATCCTCTTCTGGAGAGCACTCTGGAGAACACTCTGAAGAAGAGGGTGCGGCGAGCTCGAGCGGTCCCGTGAGGCGCCAGGCCACCATGGTCTCGAGCGACGTCGAAAGTGCCGGCGAGGCTTCGCGAACGTCGTCAGGATCGGTGATCCGTATCCTGGCCCCCGAACGCTCGTTGCAAGAGCGCCTGAGCGGCAGGGTCGTCTTTCAGACGCTGACCATCGATCCCGCGATCGCGATCGTCCGGTTTTCGGTTGACGGTGACGAGCGTGCTCGAAAGGTCTTGCCACCCTTCGAAGCCAAGCTCGCGCTTGCCGATCCACCGCGTGAGCAGAACATCAAAGCCGCGGCGTTCGACGAACGAGGACGCCGTCTCGGCGAGGACGAGATCGTCATCAATCGGCTCGATCCTCCCTTCAGGGTGCGTATCGCGGCGCTCGACGGCGAGACGCTCACCGGGCCGATCACCGTGGGTACGGAGGTTTCCGTACCTCGCAAGGCGCGTCTCGAGCGCATCGATCTCTTTCTCGGCGAGGAGCAGGTGCACAGCGTCACGCCGCAGCCGGATCGGGTGAGTGCCCTCGTGAGTGAGCGCTACGACGTCGAGCTGACGGACCTGCCCCAACGGACACCTCAGGACTATCTGCGCGTCGTGGCCGTCCTGGAGGACGGTCGCGAGCTCGAGGACGTCGAGCTGCTCCAGGGGGCTGACTTCTCGGAGGAGCTGGACGTTCAGCTCGTCCAGCTGCAGGTCCTGGTGACGGACCGGTCGGGTGCACCAGTAAGCGGCCTCGAGCCGAGTGACTTCAGGATCGTCGACGGCGGGAGCGAGCGCGACGTGCATCAGCTCTACCCCTCGCGCGACGTGGCTTTGGTGCTAGGTCTCGCGATCGATTCGTCAGGCAGCATGATGCCGATCTGGCGTCAGACCAGCGCCGCCGCTGACCAGTTCCTCGAAGGCACGATGGGGGCTAGGGACAGCGCGTTCCTGGTCGACTTCGACACACGTCTCAGGCTCCTCCAACCGCTCACCAGAGATCGGCGCGCGCTGTCGTCGGCGCTGCTTCGTCTGCAGCCTGAGGGGGGTACGGCGCTCTACGACTCGATTCTCTTCTCTCTCCTGCAGTATGAAGGTGAGCCCGGGAGGCGAGCGCTCATCGTGGTCACGGACGGCTTCGATTCCGGCAGTCGCGCCGACCCCAAGCGGGCCATCGACTTTGGCAAGCGACTTGGTGTGCCGGTCTACGTGATTGCTCTCAACAACGACTCCCGGACGTTGGGCGGTCCTGGACGCGGCGGACGCGGCGGGGCGACCAGTCTGATGACGGGCCAGAGTGCGGCGCGCAACGAGCTGCGGCTCATCACCGATCCCACTGGCGGCAGGCTGTTTCAGGTCGGCAGTGTCGAGCAGATCCGTCTGGCTTTCGCGCAGATTCAGCAGGAGCTGCGTAACCAGTACGTGCTGACCTACTACACGGACCGTCGAGACGGCGGCCCATCACCCAAGATCGACGTGGCCGGTCGCGGCCTCCGGGTCAGGAGCGCCTTGCCGCTCGATCTCGCTCGGTAGTCGATTCGTCGGTCTCGCTGACCGGGCGGCCTTAGACTCGCGGTGTCACTCGCGCTGCCGTGGCAGCCGAACTGAACCTGAGGAGGGGCCCGAGATGAGCTCGACGCGACGCACGGCTCTCGTGACCGGGGGTGGAGGCGGTATTGGTGGTGCCATTTGCGAGGTCCTGGCAGACGAGGGCCTGAGTGTTGCCGTCGCCGATCTCGCCGCCACCCGAGACGAGGTGGCCGACCGTGTTGGTGGCCTCGCCGTGGAGCTCGACGTCTCTTCCCCGGAATCGGTCGCGCGAGCTGTCGCCAAGGTGACGAGCGAGCTCGGCGAGATCGATGTTCTCGTCAACTGCGCAGGCTGGGACGAGCTGCGGCCGTTCGTCGAGACCGACGAGGAGTTTCAGCGGAAGGTGCTCTCGATCAATCTCGAGGGCCCGATTCGGCTGACCCGGGCCACCGTTCCGGGCATGATCGAGCGTGGGCATGGTCGCTTGATCAACATCGCTTCTGATGCGGGTCGCGTCGGCTCATCACTGGAGTCGATCTACTCAGCTGCCAAAGGTGGGCTCATCGCGTTCACCAAGACCATGGCTCGTGAGGCGGCCCGCCACGGGGTGACGGCCAACAGCGTTTGCCCAGGGCCCACCTCGACGCCGCTGCTCGACGGCATCGTCGACGCCAGCGATGACGGTGCCAAGGTCATTGCGGCCATGACCCGGGCGGTCCCCATGAAGCGTCTCGGCGAGCCGCTGGACGTTGCGGCGGCCGTGGGGTTTCTCGCGTCCGAGAAGGCCGCGTTCATTACCGGCCAGACGCTGTCGGTGAGCGGCGGGCTGACCATGGCGTGATCTGGCTCAGAGCTCAGCGGGAGGGTTGTCGAGAGAGCGACTGTGCGGCTCCTGGGCAGACGTCGGGGCTGGGTTGCATCAGGTGACGCGTGAGGTTCTTCGCGTCGCCCTGTCGGGCTCCGCTCTGAACGACGAGAGAAAAGGGGTTGCGGCGCCGTTCTGGCCGACGAGAGGAGAGGGTTGCGGTGCTCCGCTCTGGCCGACGAGAGAAAAGGTTGCGGTGCTCCACTCTGGCCGACGAGAGAAAAGGTTTCGGTGCCGCTCTGAACGGCGAGAGAAAGGGTTGCCCGGTGCTCCGCTCTGAACGATGAGAGGAGAGTGTCGCGGCTCCGCTCAACGACGAGAGAAGAAGGTTTCGGTGCATCGCAGCCCTAGCTTGATAGGCGAGGTCATTGTGCAGCCCGATCGTCTCGTCCGTGGTCCACTCGTCGTTCAGAACGAAGCCCGGAGGGCGAAGTGAAGAACCTCGCGAGCCACACCGTGTCTCCTGTGCTTGAAGGTCTCGACGGCACACGCTGACCCGTGGTGCTCGGCCTCAGCGCTAGGGAACCAACGACCAGCCGTCCGTGCCGCCAGTCTCGAATCCGTCACCGAAGATCG
Source organism: Thermoanaerobaculia bacterium (assembly GCA_028285365.1). Lineage (GTDB taxonomy): Bacteria > Acidobacteriota > Thermoanaerobaculia > Multivoradales > Multivoraceae > JANQPS01. The sequence goes on from JANQPS010000342.1 coordinate 4,481, forward strand.
GGCCGCACGTGCCGACGCCCGCGATGATCTTGCGGATCTCGGTCTCGTCGAGGGCGCGATCGTAGATGCGCACGTCGTCGATGAGTCCGTCGAAGGGCCTGTCGAGCGACTGTGGCTGGTTGCCGATCGCGGCCTGGATGGCCGGGTCCGTATCGAGTGATCCGGTCTTGGCGAGCGAGCCGACGAGTACTGCGTCTTGCCAGAGCCGCATCTCGACGCCGTCGTAGGTGGCCGCGACGTGGGTCCAGCGGTCGAGTGCCAGCGGGGTGTCTCCCAGGAGCACCGAGGTGTTCGAGTTGGTGCGCAGTCGGAGCCGCAGCACGTGACCGCCGCCGCTGCTGAGCGTGCTGATCATCCAGAAGTGGTCTTGATCCTGGACGCCCGACGCCTTCGAGAGGAGTCGGGCGTCCATGGTGTCGAAAGAGCTCGCCTGGACCCACAGACTGAAGCTGATGGCGTTGCCGGCGATGTCGAGTCCTCCCAGGTCGACCGCGCTGGTCACACCGTCGAAGCCGAGTGCGTAGGTGCTCGAGTCTGGTGTGTCCGAGAGCCAGGACGTGTTGAGCAGCTCGCCCGACAGGCCGCTGCCAGTACTGTCGAAGACGGTCGAACCTTGGCCTTCATCGAAGGGCCAGTGGGCAACGAGGCCTTGGCGGATGTCGCCCGAGCAGAGGCCTGCCTCGACGAGAACCCGGTCGCTGTCGGTGTCGAAGCCGTCGTCGACGGTAAGCTCGAATTCGTAGACCCCGACCTCGGTGGGTGTGAAGAAGGCGACGGAGTCGTCGCCGCCGAGGAGGTCGGCCGGGGGACCCGCGGTTTGTGTCCACTCCTCGACGAGCGAGGCGTCATCTCCGTCCGGGTCACTCGAGGCAGAGCCGTTGAGCGTGACCAGTGTCCCCACCTCCACGAACTGATCGGGGCCGGCGACCGCGATCGGCGGCACGTTGGTCTGGCCGTTGATGAGATAGACGCCCTGGGCGGTGCCGCTCGCCTGCAGTCCGGTCGCGAAAGCTTTCGCCTTGACCACCACCGACTCGGTAAAGGTGACCGGGCCCGAGTAGAGGGTCGAAGTCTCGCTGGGCTCGTCGCCGTCGGTGGTGTAGCGCACGTCGGCGCTCGACGTTGCCGAGGTCATGGTGACCGTGACGTCCGGGTCGAAACTGCCTCCGTCTGGATCGAGCACCGGCGTCGAGGCTGACGCTTCTCCCGTCCAGGTGATGCGGCGGACTCGACCGTCATCGGTCTCGTAGTTGGTCAACAGGTAGTAGAGATCTCCCTCGGGGCCGACCCGAGTCAGCACCGGCTTGAGCGTCTGGCCGGTACCGTCGTCTTCTCCCACCGCGCTGGCAAACCCGACCGTCGTCGGGTCGGTGTTGGAGAGAACCCGATTGAGGTGGCCTGGGGAGCTGCTGTTGCTACCCCAGAGCGCGGCGAAGTAGCTCTCCCAGTACTCCGACGGGAACGGGCCGTTGGGCGGATACCAGGCCCCACCGGTGATCAGCTTGCCGCCCGCATCCGAGACTCGCGCCCAACGCGTCACTGCCGTTCCGATGCCGGAGTAACCCTGGTGCTGGAAGTTGGCTCCCGACTCGACGATGAAGACATCGGCCTTCTGACTTCCGATCGCCTCGTTGACGTAGACGGTACCGGTTGTCGGGTC
>JANQPS010000346.1 GCA_028285365.1 Thermoanaerobaculia bacterium
CCATCGTGCTCGCCAGCAGCGCAGCGGCCGGCCGCGTCAGCAGCCCGAACGCCAAGAGCAGTGAACCCACCGTCTCAGTAAACGCTGCCGCGAAACCCCAGACCACCGGCATGAACGAGATGCCGAAGTTCTGCATCGTCGAGCCGACACGCTCCCAGGTCTCCGGTCCCCCAGTGATCTTGCCCCAGCCGTGGAAGAGCAACATCGTGGCCCCGAACGCGATGCGGAGAATGAGGAGCGCGATATCGGACTTGTTGGTGTTCTTGCTCAAGGAAACCTCATGTAGGTCGTTGCGAGAAGAGCCGACAGGCTAGCACCGTCGCAGAAGGACGGCAGACAGCGGTGCAACCCACCCAGAAGCCCAAACGACCGGCACACCCGACAGAAACGAGCGCGACGCCAAAACGGGTCTTCCCCGCCAAAAGCGCGCGCCCGTCTTCGGGCGCATGCGCGGAAATACGCTGACCGAAGGGGCTGCTATTCAGCAGCCCCGTAGGGAGGTCACGTCCTCCACACCTACCCAACGAGCACGCCCAACCAAAACAAGCGCGACACCAAAACGGGTCTTCCCCGTCCAAGCGCGCGCCCGTCTTCGGGCGCATGCGCGGAGATACGCTGACCGGAGGGGCTGCTATCCAGCAGCCCCGTAGGGAGGTCAGAAGCGGAAGCGAACTCCGAGCTGGGTACGGTATGCCGACGGCAGCCTGGCGATCGCTGGCCGCGACACCACCGTATCCACGGTTCCGTCGTAGGAGGCGTTCGGAGAGAGCACGTACTGCGAGCCGTCCGCTGTCAGGCCGACGATCGCCGGAGCAACGTTGCCGGGTGCCGTGTAGCTGTCGACCCGTCCCCAACTGTCGTTGAGGAGGTTGCCGAAGTTCTCGATGTCGAGAATCAGGTCGAACGAAGTGTCACCCCACGCTCTGAACTCCTGCTGGAACCGCAGGTTGAAGATGTGGATCCAGCCGGTCGAGCAGCTGTTGCGCTGCACGATCTCCCCTCTCGAACCGGACAGGCAGTTGTCACCTTCGATGAAGCGATCGAGGTCCGCGAGGAACCCGGCATCACCCGTGACGAGAGGATCGTTGACTCCCGTGGGTACGTAGAAGAGCTGCGCTCCCGGATTGTCAGCCTCACTGCCGAAGTCGGCGAGGAAAGTACCGCCGAAAGTGGGAGCACCGCCGCTACCGAAAACGTAGCTGAAGTGCCGTCCTGAGCGACCGGCGTAGTTGAGACCGATGAGAGTGTTGTTCTCTCCGAACCACTGGTTCTGCCACGACACCGTCGCCGTGAAGCGATCCTCGACCTCGAACTTCGAGGGCGCAACCTGACCGTTGTTGAGATCGGTCTGGGGATCGAAAGCGTACGTCTCGAAGCCGACGAAACGGTTGTACGAGCGCAGCTCTTCGATGTCCTGGTTCGTGTAGCCGAAGTTGAGGTCGAAGCGGCCTGCGGTGTCGGTGACGAAACTCTTGTTGAGGTCGAGGGTCACGACCGTACCCTTACCTTCGCTGGTGTTCGTCACGATGTAGTCGCCGTCAGCCGGGAGGTCGTAGATGGGACGCCCGTCGGGCGCAGTACCCACCTGGACACGACGACCTTCGAAGATGTCGTAGCCATCGTTGACGTCGGAGAACACGATCTCGGCGTTGAGCAACCAGCCGTTACCCAGACTGAAGTCACCACCGAGGCTGTACTTCCAGGTGCTCAGAACGTCGAAGTCCGGATCGATCGCGTCGGTTGCCGCCACCTCACTGACGCCGATGAACGGCTGGAAGTTGGTAAATGCCGCACCCGTGTTGGGCAGCGCACCCACAGCGGCCGCGATCGCGTCGCTGACTGGCGGTCCGAAGAAGGGCGCCAGGAAGGACGCGAAGGTCCTGCTGATGCCGTCACCCGAGTAGCTGTTGGACAACATGATCAGCGGCGTTCCGCCACCAAAAAGTCCCGCGCCACCACGGATCGTCACCCAGTCTTTCGGGCTCCAGGCAAAACCAAAACGAGGCAGGAAGAGGTCCTTGCCGTCCAGGTTCTCCTGGTTGGTGTAGCCGTTGCGGGCCGTGAAGTTGGGGTTGAGAGTGATCTCGTCGCTGTTGGAGTACTCGTCGTAGCGCAAGCCGAACTTGAGTGTGAGGTCACCGGAGACCGCCCACTCGTCCTGTACGTAGAGGCTGTTGACCGCCAGGTCGAAGTTGGCTTCGGCGTCGCCGGCGACTCCGGTGTTCGAGTTGCCGTAGAGGACAAAACCGACGTTGCGATTGCGCAGATCGTCGATCGAGAAGAACGTGTAGTTGCCGTTCGAGAACGGCAGGAAGAGGTTGCGAACCGTGTACTCCTCCTGCTCGACACCAAAAGTCAGCAGGTGCGAGCCGACCTGGTAGTCACCACGCAGACGAATCAGCTGCGACTCGTTGTCGAGCTCGTTCGTGTGGCGGAAGCGGTCGCCACCGGCCGCGATCGTGCCGCCATCCGCGGTGAAGATCGTGAAGTCGGGAGTCGACGGATCGACGCTGATCTGGCGATTTTCGACGTCTTTCGAGCCGATGCGGATATCCGTCGTGAAGCTGCTCGTCCAACTCGAGAACAGCTGGCCGGAGTAGGCCGTCAGCTTCTCGTTGATGTTGTAGCGGTTGGACTGCAAAACGGCGATTTCGGGAAAGTCGTCGAACAGCACGTCGCCGTCAGCCACCTGGTACGACAGCTCGGCGCGATGCTGATCGCTGGCGTTCCACGAGAGCTTCGCGAGGATCTTCTCGTCCTCGTCGACATCACTGTCGGCGAAGCGGCCCGGATCGAAGCCGTACTCGGTGTTGAGGATGTTGATGACCTCGTCGACCTGGGCCTGCGACACGCCAGCGATGTTGTCGATCGTCTGGGTGTTCGACGGCGACGTGGTCTCGAAGCTCTCGAAGTTGGCAAAGAAGAAGAGCTTCTCCTTGGCGAGCGGGCCACCCAGAGTGAAGCCGTACGTGTCTTCGTCGAAGTCGCCGATGCCGAGCTTCTCACCGTCCGACTCGTCACCCGTCAGGCTGTCGTCCGTGGTCACGTAGAAGACGCTGCCTTCGAGGTCGTTGGTGCCACCCTTGGTGACGATGTTGATGTTGCCGCCCACGAAGTTGCCGTAGGTGACGTCGTAGGGGGCGATGTTCACGTTGATTGCCTCGATCGCGTCGATCGAGATCGGGGTGCGCTGGGTCGCGGAGGCGTTCTTGGACAGCCCGAAGTTGTCGTTCTGCGCCACGCCGTCGATGGTCACGCTATTGAAGCGGAAGTTCTGACCTGCCATCGAGACCGCAGGACCACGTGCGACACTGTTGTCGACCAGGATCTTCGGCTCGGTGGCCAGTGTGCTCACGAAGTCACGACCGATCGAGGGAATGGCCTCGATCGACTCGATTCCGAAGTCGCGGCCGACACCAATCCCCAACTCGTCACCAACCGCCGACGCCGTCACGGTGATCTCGTCGAAAGTCCCAGGCCGAACGGTGAAAGAGATGACCTCGGTCTCGTCGAGCTCGAGGAAGATCCCCTCGACCTTGTCGGGAGCGTACGAGCCACCGGCCGGTACCGCGACCTCGTACGGGCCACCGACCGCGAGACCGCGCGCCAGGACCACGCCTGAAGCGTTCGACACCAGAGCCTGAACTCGTCCCGTGGGAACGTGAGTGATGGTTATCGGCACATCGGCCACGACACTGCCGTCCGAGTCGACGACGTCGACCCTGATGGTCGAAGTGGTGTTCTGCCCCAATGCCGGCAGCGCGCCGAGCACGAGAGTGCCCAACGCCAGGAAGAGGATGCACTGGAGTCGCAGCTGAGGACTGCGGGTCGAATTCATTTCTGTTCCCCTGGAGTCACGGTTTGCTTGGTTCTGGTTGTCGAGCCGCCAGCAACGACTGACGGCTCATCGAGGCGTGATGACGGCACGGGGATTCCCTCGGCCGGCATCTGGATCGCGCACGATACGAAGCACGCGATCGACTTCACCGGAGGACGCACAGCTCGATAGGACCGCGTCGTGTCCAGTACTCGAAACTCTGCGTTCGGGCATGTTGTGTACGAAGTACGAATCAGAAGGGGGAGCGGTTGCTTTGCTGTGGGAGGAGCCCTTCAGAAGCGCCTACGGCGTACCCCGAGACGAGTCCGAGAGGCAGGCAACGTGCCGAACCTCGAGCGAGAAAGCCGGACCTTCTCACGTCTCTCTTCGGCCAGGCCTCCGCGGAGTTCTTGACGAATTCTTCCCCCTTCGTTCATCGGCATGACGAATTGCGAGCAGTATATGCGGCCGTCTGCCGAAAATATAAAGACCGAGTGCTTGGCTCCGACTTCTTGGATCTGCCAGACTGACGACGATGCGACCTCGTGTCCTGATCGTCGGCGGCGGCATCGGCGGACTGTCGCTTGCCGGGTTTCTGGCCCGGGAGGCGCCCTCCACTGAAGTGATCCTCGTCGAGCGACGCTCCAGCTTTTCTCCCGTCGGAGCGGGTATCACCCTGAGTGGCAACGCACTTCGGCTCCTGGATCGCCTGGGTATCGTCGACCAGCTGCGCGCTCGCGGCGTGCCCCTCGAGCGCATGGTACTCGCCAACGCTCGAGGCCAACAGCTCGGCGAAACCCGTCTCGGGTCGTCGGGCCCACTGCGTGGCAGCGACGAGTGGAGTGACGTCGTCGTCGCGATTCATCGAGCAGACCTTCACGAGACTCTCGTCAGCAGCCTTCCTGCGGAGTGCGACGTCCGGCTCGGCGTCGAGCCCAAGAGCTTCGAGTCGACCGGCCGAGGAGTCACCGTGTCCCTCGCGACACGACACTCGGAATCCCTTCCCGAATGTGTCGACCTCGTCGTGGGTGCGGACGGAGCTGGCTCTCGGGTGCGCCAGGAGATCCCCGAGTCCGACCGAGTGACAGCGAGGTACGCGGGTTATACGTGTTGGCGAGGAGTCGTCGATCTCGAGAGCGCGGCGGTCTCCAGCGAGCGAACGGCCTGGGAGTTGTGGGGAGCTGGCAAGCGGTTCGGCGTCGTCCCGATCGGGGGAGGACGGGTGTATTTCTACGCCTGCGTCAACGCACCCGAGAAGAGCGCCCGTTTTGCCAATCTCGAACCCTCACAGGTCGCCGATCTCTTCAGCGACCTCGGTGGCCCCGTGCCAGAAGTCCTGAGCGCTCTCGAGCCCGACCATCAACTCCACCATGACGACCTCGCTGACGTCTGGCTGCCCAAGTGGTCACACGGAGCTATGGTGGTCATCGGGGACGCCGCGCATGCCAGCACTCCCAATCTCGGTCAGGGAGCGGCTCAGGCGATCGAGGACGCGGCCTTGCTGGCTCAGCTCGCAGCGACCACGCCGACTATCGAGCCAGACCGAGGTGAATCGCCGATTGCGGATCGACTCAGCACCTTCGAGACGCTGAGGCGACCTCGCGTGGACACATTGCAGACGCGGGCGCGCCGTATCGGCGCAGCTGGGCAGCTACGGTTCGCTCCGATGCGCTGGGTCAGGGACCTCGCCATGAGACTCACTCCGGACTCCGTACTCGCCCGCCAGGTGACCGAGGTGGTCGACGGAGGAGTCCGCTGGAACCACGTCCTGAACGACTCGGCGTCTTGAGGCCCGGGCCATCAGCACTCGAGAGCTCACGTGGCAGGTGACTCGAGCACACAACGCAATCGCGCCGACAACGAGCAGTGGGCCAACGGCGATTCAGCAACGCTCAAGAATCCGTTCACCGTCGACTTGCGATCGCTTGCAGCAGCGCGAATCCTGCTGGGCCTGCTGGTCGTAGTCGACGTCGCCTTTCGGACACCGTGGCTGATCGCCCACTACAGCGACGCGGGCACCCTACCCATCTCGGCCCTGGACAAGCTCGCCATCCCAGGATGGCCGTTCTCACCGTGGTTTCTGAGCGGCCATCCGTTGTGGGGAGCCCTGCTCCTCGCTGTCACCGCCGGTTCCGGCTTGGCTCTGATGCTCGGCATGGCGACGCGAATCAGCGGCCCCCTCG
>JANQPS010000364.1 GCA_028285365.1 Thermoanaerobaculia bacterium
GCCGCCGCTCGCGCTCGAGCGGAGCCCAGCCACGAGCTGGGCGCGTGACTGACGCCAGGCGGGAACCATTCCGAAGAGCAGAGCGGTCGCCACGGTTGCCGTGAGCGTGAAGGCCAGCACCCTCGAGTCGAGTCCGATGGTCCCGAAACGGGCGTCGGCTCCCGGAAGTGAAGCCGTGAGGAGTCCCAGGGAGACGACGGCGATGACGAGACCTAGGCCTGCGCCGAGCACTGCGATGGTGAGGCTTTCGATCAGAGTGGAGACCAGCAGTCGACCGCGACCGGCTCCGAGGCTCGATCGGATGGAGCTCTCACGCTCGCGGGTCGACGAGCGTGCCAAGAGCAGGTTCGCGACGTTGACGCACGCCACCAGCAGGACGGCCAGCGCCGCGGCCATGAGAACCTTGAGTATGCGATTCAGGTCACCCGCGAGACTGGACTGTAGGGGCACGATCGTGACCGTGTCCTCGTATCCTTCGTCGGGGGTCCAGATCGGATTCTGCTCGCGCAGGACGCTTGCAGTGGCGCGCACCTGTGCCGTTGCGGCTTCTCGATCGACACCGTTCGCAAGTCTTCCCACGAGCTGAAGGTAGTAGCTTCCCCAGTGATAGCCGGAGTTGGCGGGCCGAATCCCGAGCGGCAGCCACAGCTGCGTGTCGGCGTTCGGCAAGCGGACGATGTCCGGCACGACACCTACGAGCTCGTAGGGCCGACCCTCGAGGCGCAGCGTCTTGCCGATGGCGGCATCGAGGCTTCCGAACTGGGAGCGAGCCAGGCGTTCCGCGACGATGGCCACCTCGGGAGCTCCAGCCTCCCCGTCGTCCGGTCGCAGGTCGCGTCCTGCCAGTGGTGTGACTCCGAGGACCTGCATGAGGTTGGGCGTCGCTCGTGCCCCCTCGACCCGCAACGGCTGGCCGTCGCCATTGAGAGTCAGGGCTTCGGGGGTGAGAGCCGCGAGACCCGAGAAAGAGTCGAGCTCGTTGAGCCCCAGATAGACGGCTTCAGACTGCATCTCACCCCAGACTTCAGCCAGCTCGCCTGCCCCCGGATACGGCAGTGCGCGCAGGAGGACTGCGTCGAGCAAACTGAAGATCGATGTCGTGGCGCCGAGCCCAATGGCCATCGTCAGGATGGCGGTGAGCGCAAACCCTGGTCTCCTGCGAAGCGCCCGCAGAGCCAGTCTGGTCTCTCGTCCGAGCTCGGTCAGAGTCTCCAGGCGCATTCGCTTTTTCTCCCTCTCGACTGATAGATCGATGCACTCACGACGGACTCCCTCGACCGATCCGAAACGCCGATGTGCTTCGTCTTTGGCGCGCGCCTCGTCGAGGCCCTGTTGAACGAGCCGTTGTTTGCGCAGTTCGAGGTGGAAGGCCAGCTCGTCTGCGACTTCTTGTTCGATCGTTGACTTCGCCACATCGAGGCCCCAACGTCGGCGCACCTCGCCCGGGCTCTCGCCGCCGGCAGTCTCCCGCTGTGATCCACGCTTCATGACAACGACCTGGCGTCACGCAGTGGAAGCCGCGGTTGCCTCGAGCGCCCTCGTCATGGCCAGCACGTAGCGCTGCCAATGACTGGCTTCGCTCTCCAGTCGACGGGCTCCCTCGTCAGTCAGCTCGTAGAACTTGGCGCGCCGGTTGTTCTCCGAGGGACCCCAGGACGCCGAGATCCAACCTCGTTTCTCCATACGATGAAGAGCGGGGTAGATGGTGCCTTCGACGATCCGGAGCTCGTCTTCGGTGATCGTCTCGATCCACTCCGCCACGCCGTAGCCGTGCCTGGGGCCCCAGCTCAGCGACTTGAGGATCAGAAGGTCGAGGGTGCCTCGCAGGAGATGTGAGCTCGATTTGTCCATGGTGTCTCTTGGTACGTGGGTCTTCCCAAAGAGTTTCTAGGGGAAGCGCAGTCTAACGTGAGACAGCCTCTCTCGCTGTCAGACTCTCTCTGTTCAGGCCCTCCCTGTCAGGTGACGGCGCTGTCTCGCTGAAGGATCGTGACCATCTCGTCGCGACCAGTGCCTCCGAGGAGGCTGCGCGTGTTCTCGGGCTCGCCGATGAACCTGGAGATGGCTGCGAGAGCCTGGAGGCTCAGTGATGGTTGCGCGCTAGGCGCGACGAGAACGAAGAAGACCTCGACCGGAAGCCCGTCGGGCGCGTCAAAAGCGACCGGGGCGCGGCTCACGCCGACCGAAAGGGTGACGCCTTTCGCCTGCTGCGTGCGGCAGTGAGGGACAGCGACGCCGGGCTGAAGAGCCGTCGAGCCGAGCTCTTCGCGCTCGAGGAGGCCGAGATAGATGGGGTCGGCGTCGACCATGTCGTGAGCGGCAATGCGATCGGCGAAGTAGCGAAGCACGTCCGACTTCTCGCCGAGAATCTCGGGGAAGACGAGCTCGGGAACGATCAGTTCGGCGAGCGAGGGTGGTGTGGTCACTCTGTGAATCTCGGCCAGGTTCGCAGTTCCAGGAGGACGAAAGGAGTCAGCTGAGACCTTCGTCCTCCAAGGGCCCTCAGGCGGGTCGGTGGGCGCGCTCCGTCGGCGACCTAGCGTCGCCAGAACGAGGGCGAGAGCGTAGCAGCGATGGCCAGGATTTCGAGCCGTCCTAGCCACATGAGAGCCACGAGAAGCAGCTTCTCGATCTCGGTGAAGCTCGCGAAGTGATTGGCGGGTCCCACCCCGGCGAGTCCGGGACCGACGTTGCCTAGGCATGAGATCGTGGCGGTCAGCGCAGTCGTGAGGTCGCGGCCCGGGAGCGTGAGGAAGACCGTGGCTGCGACGGCCAACAGGACGTAGAGGACCAGGTAGGCAGCGGCGCTCTGGATGACCCTTCTCGGAACGACCTGGCCGGCGATGGTCACGGGGATGATGGCATTGGGACTGAAGGTCAGTCGGACCTCACGGGACGCTGCCTTGTACAGCAAGAGAACCCTCACCACCTTGATGCCTCCAGCCGTCGAGCCTGCCGAGCCGCCGACCATCATGAGGGCAACGAGAATGGCGCGTGATCCATCAGGCCACTGATCGAAGTCGGCGCTCGCGTAGCCGGTCGAGGTGATGATCGACACGACCTGAAACGCCGCGTCGAGACTGTTACCCAGCTGCTCGCGCCCGAGGTCGTACGAGATCCAGAGAGTGGCCAGCGCCGCGAGCAGGAGGTAGACCCGAAGCTCGGGATCCTTGAGGAGCATGCCGGGCTTCTCGAGTGACGTGACCAGCAGGGTGAAGTTGATGCCGGCCACCAGCATGAACACGATCAGCAGCATCTGCACCAGCGGCGAGAACGAGGTGGCGCTGTCTCCGCGTGGTGAGTAGCCACCCGTCGAGAGCGTGGACAACGAGTGAGTGATGGCGTCGTAGACGTCGAGTCCGCTGAGCAGTAGCAAGACGATCAGGATGCCGGTCAAGGCCAGGTAGAGCTTGAGCAGCGCGAGGGCCGTGTCATGAACACGAGGGTGGAGGATCTCCGCACTGGGACCGGGCGCCTCGGTCCGAAACAGGAAGCGAGCACCGGGCCCGATTCCAGCGAGTAGCGCGACGAACAACACGATGATGCCGAGACCGCCGAGCCATTGAGTCATCGACCTCCAGAAGAGGATGGCATGACTCTGGGCCTCGATGTCGACGAGCACCGAGGCACCCGTGGTCGTGAAGCCGCTGGCGGATTCGAACAGCGCGTCGATCAGATTGGGGATACCGCCGCTGAAGAGGTAGGGGAGCGCCCCGAGCAACGAGACCGACAGCCAGCCCGCAACGACGATGAGAATCCCTTCGCGTCGGTAGAGGGGAGCCGTTTTCGAACGGGCGCCGCCCAGAACCAGGCCAACGCTCGCCGCAGTTGCCATCGATGCGAGCAGCGCGATTGCGACGTCGAGCTCCGAGTAGGCCAAGGCGCAGACCAGTGGCGCAAGCTGCGCCAGGGCAATCAGCAGGTGTATCCGGCCCAGGACCCGGAGAACGGCGGGGAGATCGAGGCTGAGTCGGCTCAAGCGGGTGTCGGTGGGGAGGCCTGTGGCTCTTGTTTCGGATCGGGAAAAAAGAGGCGAACGTTCGCCCTCGACTCTCGGTGCACGAACAGGATCACCAGATCGTCGGGCTGGAGACGCTCCTGTGGACCGGGTACGAAGACTCGCTCACCTCTCACGACAGCGCCGACGATGAGTCCGCTCGGCGTGCCGATCTCGCCAAGCGAAGCTCCGGCTACCGGACTCGCCGGATAGATCGGCCGCTGGAGGACCTGAAGCGCACCACCCTCGAGGGAGATCATGTCGGCCTTGTAGCCGCTCGAGATGTAGTCCTCGATGCGTCCCA
>JANQPS010000381.1 GCA_028285365.1 Thermoanaerobaculia bacterium
CCATCGTCTGAGGCCGCGTGAAGACCGCTCTGGTCCCGAGCAGCTCGATCCGCTGACCCGCGGAAGCTTGATTCACGAGCTCCAGTTCGATGCCTTCCAGCGGCTGCGTGAGGCGGACCTCCTGCCGGTCGCCGAGAGCAACCTCACGAGTGCTCTGGACCTCGTCGACGTTGTTGTGGACGCTGGCAAGGTCCGCTTCGAAGAAGACCTTGCGCCGGCGATCCGACGAGTCTTCGAAAGCGAGATGGAGAGCATTCGCAACGACCTGCGTGGCTGGTTGAGGCAGGTGGCGGCTCAGCCTGGCTGGATACCGAGTCACGCCGAGTTGTCGTTTGGACTGCCGCCCGCCCAGGGCCGCGACGAGCGCAGTAGCTCGGAGCCGGTCGAAGTGCTGGGCAAGTACTTCTTGCGTGGTGCGATCGATCTCGTCGAGCGTTCGGTCGACGGCAAGCGCTGGCGAGTCACCGATCACAAGACGGGCAAACCCCGACGTGAGCGCAGGCTCGTGATTGCGGGGGGGCAGGTTCTGCAGCCCGTGCTGTACGGCTTGGCTGCGGAACAGGTCCTGGGGCTCGAGGCCAAGGATTCCGGACGGCTCGAGCAGGGAGGACTGTTCTTCTGCACGCAGCGTGGTGAGTACCAGCGAATCGAAGTGCCGATCACGCCGGAAGCTCGCTCGTCGGCGAAGGAGGTCTTCGAACGGGTCGATACCGCTCTCGCCCAGGGCTTCTTGCCGGCCGCTCCGGCTGAGGATGCCTGCCGCTGGTGCGACTATCGTGCTGTGTGCGGTCCCTACGAGGAGATGAGGGTGGAGCGAAAAGACGGCGCAACGCTCGAGCCTCTCGTCCAGCTGAGGCGTCTGCCGTGAAGCTGGTCACCGACGACTGGCGCGCCGACGACGCCGCCAGGATCGCCATTCGCGAAGACCTCGGGCGCAGCTTGCTCGTGGAGGCGGCCGCCGGAACGGGCAAGACCACCGAGTTGATTCGACGGCTCGTCGCCATGATCGAGACGGATCACGCCACCGTCGACGGCATTGTGGCCGTGACCTTCACCCGCAAGGCTGCTGGAGAACTGAAGCTCCGCCTGCGTCAAGCGCTCGATCGGGCACGCCTCGAGACTCATAGCGTGCCGGGCAAGTACCGGCTCGAAGAGGCGATCGCTCACCTCGAGCGGGCGCGCATCGGCACCATCCACTCGTTCTGCGCCGAGCTGCTGCGGGAGCGACCCGTCGAAGCCGGGGTCGACCCGGGTTTCGTCGAGGTGGCTGACGACGAAGGCCCGCGTCTGTTCGCGAGCGCCTTCGATCGCTGGCTTCAAGATCAGCTCGAGGAGCTGGGGCCCGGACTCAGGCGGGCGCTCAGTCGCCTGGCTCTCTCACCCGGGCCCACGGGGATGCAGCCGATCGAACGTCTGCGCGGCGCGGGCGCCCAGTTGATGGAGTGGCGCGATCATCCGGCACCGTGGCAGCGGACGCCTTTCGACCGCGAGCGCATGATCGATCGCCTGCTGGAGCAGATTCAGCGTTTGGCGTCGTACGCAAGGCGATGCAGCCGCTTCGGCGACCCGCTGAGGAGAGGTCTCGAGCCGGTGGTGCTTCTCGACACCTGGATCGAGCGCGGCGGCCTCGGCGCGGGAGCGAGCTTGGAAGAGCGCGACTACGACGCTCTCGAGGCTCGGATTCTCGAGGCGCTTCGCGGTCTCAATCGAGTCGGCAAGGCGAAAGGACACGGCAACTTCGCGGAGGGCCTGCCGCGAGATCAGGTGATCGAGGAGCGGCGGCTACTCGTCGAAGCCCTCGATCTGTTCAGGCAGGCAGCGGACGCAGACCTCGCCGCTCTGCTCAAGGACGAGCTCGCCGGCGCGATCGCGGCCTACGAGCGACTCAAGCAGAGTCTCGGCAAGCTCGACTTCGGAGACCTCCTGCTCAAGGCGAGAGACCTGGTCCGTGACCATCCCGACGTCAGACGGGAGTTCCAGTCGCGCATCAGTCATCTGTTCGTCGACGAGTTTCAGGACACGGATCCGCTGCAGGCCGAGTTGCTCATGCTGCTGGCTGCCGAAGATCCTGGCGTCTCTGACTGGCGGGCGGTGCGCCCGGTCGCCGGCAAGCTCTTCCTCGTAGGCGATCCGAAGCAGTCGATCTATCGATTCAGGCGTGCGGACATCCAGCTCTACAACGAGATCCGGGCCACTCTAGAAAGGTCGGGTGTGGCGACGGTCCACCTGCACAAGAGCTTTCGGTCGGTCGCTTCGCTGCAACGCTTCGTCAACTCGGCCTTCGATCCAGAGATGGATGGTGATGCGGACGCTGGGCGTCCAGAGTACATCTCTCTCGGAGAACATCGCCTCGCTCGAGACGATCAACCGGCCATCGTGGCCTTGCCCGTGCCGGCACCCTATGGCGGCTACCGGGGCATTACCCAGCGGGCCATCGAGGCCTCCTACCCCGACGCGGCGGCAGCTTGGATCCACTGGTTGCTGGAGCGCAGCGGCTGGACGGTCGAAGACCCCGAGAGCGGCGAGCAGGTTCCCGTCAGAGCTCGTCACGTCTGCCTCTTGTTCAGGCGCTTCGTGTCGTGGGGCCGGGACATGACGCGGCCGATCACCCGCGCGCTCGAGCAGAGGTCGGTTCCTCACCTCCTCATCGGTGCTCGATCGTTTCATCAGCGCGAAGAAGTCGAGACGCTGAGAGCGGCCATGACTGCGATCGAATGGCCAGACGACGAGCTGGCGGTGTTTGCGACACTGCGCGGTCCGCTGTTCTCTTTTGCGGACGAGCAGCTCCTGATCTTCGGCGAGAGCGCAGGTGGATTTGGTGCGTTTGGCTGGCGTCGCCGTCTGGAGCGAAAGGGCGAGACGCTGCGTGACTCGCTGGAAGAGGTTGGGCAGGTTCTCGACCTCCTCGCGGACCTGCATCGAAGACGCAACGCGCGCGCCATCGTGGAGTCGGTCCAGGATCTGCTGGCGGCTACGAGAGCCCACGCCGCCTTTGCGCTGCGCCCGGCAGGCCATCAGGTCCTGGGCAACGTGGAGCATGTCTGCGATCTCGCGCGCAGCTACGAGCTGGGTGGAGGGCGGTCGTTTCGTGGTTTCGTCGACCGTCTCAACGCCGAGGCCGATCGACCGTCTCAGTCGCAGGCGCCGGTCGTCGAGGAGGGGGCAGACGGGGTCCGCATCATGACCGTTCATACGGCCAAGGGACTGGAGTTCCCGGTCGTCGTACTCGCTGACCCGACGGCTCAGCTGGCGCCCCGCGAGCCTGACCGCACCGTCGACGGTGAAAGCGGCCTGTGTGCGATGAAACTGCTGGGCTGCACACCTCTCGATCTGTTGCATCGTCAGGATCTCGAGCACGAGCGCGACCGGGCCGAAGGGATGCGAGTCGCATATGTCGCCGCCACGAGGGCCCGAGACACCCTGGTCGTGCCCGTGGTGGGCGACGAGAAGCGCAACGGCTGGCTCGAGGCGGGCAACCAGGCGCATCGCTCGACTGACGCCAGCCGTCCGA